>JANXWU010000534.1 GCA_025350985.1 Spartobacteria bacterium
GCGCGCGTGCTGGCGCTTTCCTTCAAGCTCGCATCCGCCGCCTTCGCACCCGGTTTGCCGACCGCTGATTACTTGATCAATCCGAAGTGCGGCGCGAACGGCAGATACACGAACAGCCCGCGACCCATGATATTCTGCTTCGGAATGGTGCCAAAAAATCGGCTGTCCGAGCTGTGGTAACTGTTGTCGCCGAGCGCGAAGTAATGCCCTTCAGGAACGGTAAACGTCTCGTCGGGTGCGGTCAGATTTTTGAAGCCGGTCATCGGCGGAAAATTGCAATACCCGCGGTAGCCATCGCCGGCAGCCATGACGCGGACGAAGCCCCGTTCCTTCGCGAGCTCACCGTTGAGGAACAGGTTCGGCGGCGCAATCCGCAGCGTGTCGCCCGGCGTGCCAGCGAGACGTTTGATGTAAAACTGCGAGAGTGCCGCGGGGTTGCTGCGATTCTCCTGCGTCGGGATTCCAGACGTGTTGAAAACGAAGACATCGCTGCGGCGCGGCGCGCGAAAGTTGTAGGTCATTTTGTCCACGAAGACGTGGTCGCCCGCGTCGATGTAGCCGCGGACGATCACGTCGCCCGCGCGATACTGCCGCATCGTGTCGATGTGAAATTGCGCGCGCAAGGTGTCGAGCGGCGCCCAGACCGAGAAGCTCTGCTTTTCACAGTCGATGCGGGTGCAGGTGAAAAAGCGGAAGCGCTTGAACTCTTCGATGCCGACAATGGTGTCGTCGGTCTTGGAAACCGCGTCGATGTAGTTGCGTCCGCGCCAGAAAAATTCGACCGCGCGCAGGAAAAAATTCGGCACCGGCTCGTTCGGTGTGGAGACGCCGATGATGCCATTGAGCGTCGGCTGCATCGAGCCGGTGGGAATGGTGAATGGCTGTAAAAAATAGGTGCGAATGCCGATGGCGATGACGATGGCGACGAGGAACACCTCGCAATTTTCCCGCCACGCAGCGTCCTTGGCCGGCGGCGCATGGACGCCGACCATTTGGTCGAGTTGCTGCGACGCTTCCTGGACCTGAGGGCGGTCGCGATGGCGCAGAGCGCTCTCCAGTTTCGCGAGATGCGTTTCAAATTCAGCGACGGTCGCCGCGCTCCAGAGATCGCGTTTGTAATGCAGAAATTTGCGCGCGTTTTTCTGGAAAAGTTTTCCCTCTTTCAGGTAACGCGGCGCAAAAAATCCAAACATCGTGCGGGGAATGAAATGCAAACCGGGGGCGAGCGAAAGTTAAAAGTGCGGCGGAGCTTCCGCAGCGCGCGCTTGGCAGGCAGTCCGTCGCGATTTCCTCAGCGACTCACTTTTTCCACTCAGCGGATGGGGATGAACTGCCGGACACGATACTCCGCAGTGCCGCCTTCCTCGTCGAGCAGCCGCCCGTACACGATCAACTGTTTCTTGTCCCGCATGACGAAAAGCTCCTCCCCGCGGCTGGCGCCGTACGAGGTGCAGGCGGCGAGCGCGTCGGCGGGAACTTTGTGCTGTGCGTAGTCCGCAGGCGCGATGAGTTTGTAGCTCGCCTCGACGTTGGGATGGACGAGCACGCGATCATTTTCGACCTGGAGAAAGACTGAGCCGCGCGGGTGACCGCTGGCATCCGCCTGGATTTCGAAGGACCACGCCACTTTTACGGGCGCGTCGGCTTTTTTCCCGCCAAAGGTGGAGCAGGCGGCCAGCGGGAGGACGAGGCAGATGGAGAGAGAAAGAAACAGCCGGTTCATTTGTCGCGGACGGTAGCGAGTCCCTCGGAAAAGACAAGCCGCGCGCGACTTCAAGGCGCGGGCGGGTCCGTTTCCTCGCTGAAGTTGGTTTCCTTTGCCGTCGGTTTAGCCAACGCCTGATCGAGCGCGTGCCACGCGAGAGTGGCGCATTTTACGCGCTGCGGGAACTTCCGCACGCCGCGCAGGAGCGTGAGGTCGCCCAGGCGTTTGTCCGGTTCCGGCTCGCTCGGTGCCGTGAGCAAATCCTGAAACGCGCGCGACAATTCTGCCGCCTCGGCGCGCGGCCGGCGTTTGATTTTTTGCGTGAGCATCGACGCGGACGACATGCAAATCGAACAGCCGTTGCCGGTGAAGCCGACCTTTTCCACAAGGTCCGCCGCGCTGAATTTTACATGCAGTGTCACCTCGTCACCGCACATCGGATTGTCGCCGTGGATGTGAAAATCCGCGTCGGGCATCTCGCCGAAATTCCGGGGGCGGCGCGAGTGATCGAGGATCACATCCTGGTAAAGTTCTTCGAGATCCATTGCTTAAAATGTCATTCTGAGCGTAGTGAAGCGAGGGAAACGAAATTGAAGTATCTCGTGCTCTCCCCGAGGCTCCGCATCAAACTTGGCGCGCGAAAAATGTCCGAATTTCCGCGATGGATTCGAGGAATCGGTCGATCTCCTCGCGCGTGTTGTAAAAGTAAAAGCTGGCGCGCGCCGTCGAAGCCACGCCGAGTTTCCGCATCAGCGGCTGGGTGCAGTGATGCCCGCCGCGCAA
>JANXWU010000090.1 GCA_025350985.1 Spartobacteria bacterium
CTCGCGCTCCACCTGGCGGTGGAGGAAGCGCGCGCGCGCGAGCTCGGTTTCTCGCTCGGCTATGGCTCGTATGAGGGAGCGGTCGTCGGCGTCCACGCGGCAGAGCGGGATTTATTCGGGACGGGCCGGCCGTTGAGCGCGAATGTCGAGTGGTCGCAGCGCGCTCTGAAAGGTGAAGTCGTTTTGGCCGACCCGTGGTTTCTCGAGAGCCGGCTGGCCCTGCGCGTGCGCGCGTACGCGGTCAGCGAGGATTTCGACGGCTACTCAAAACTGGAGTCGGGTCTGCGGGTGGAGTTGTCGCGACAGATCACCCGGCACTTCGACGTCACCGCCTTTTTTCTCGGGCGCGTCGTGAACATTCAAAACACCGGCATCGACGCCGGGGTGATCGGTTCCAGTGCTTATCGCGCCAGCAGTTTCGGTCTCGCGGAGACGCTCGACTTTCGCGACAGCAAGCTGAATCCGGGGCGTGGCTGGATCGTCACTTCGACGCAGGATGCGACGGTGCCGCTCCTTGGTTCGCTTGATTTTGTGCGAACGACCGGCCGCATTTCCTACTACTTGCCGATCCGAAAAACGCTGCTCGCCTTCGGGGCGCGCGCGGGCGTGCTGCTGCCGCTCGCGGGCCACGAGGCGATCCCGATCGACGAGCGTTTTTTCAACGGTGGCGCGCGCAGCGTGCGCAGTTTTGCCGAGCGCGACCTCGGACCCAAGGAGCGAAGCGGCTTCCCGGTCGGCGGCGAATCGTTCACGCAATTCAACGTCGAATACGTTTTCCCAATTTGGGGCGATCTCGAGGGCGCGCTGTTTTCCGATGCCGGCAGCATCGGCGGCACGCAGGGCTTCGGCGATTTGCGTTATGGCGTCGGTGGCGGCTTGCGCTACAAGCTGCCGATTGGCCCGCTGCGCCTGGATTACGGCTACAATCCAGACCGCAAAAAAGACGAGTCCATCGGCGCGCTGCACTTCAGCTTCGGCGCGGCGTTTTAACCCGCATACGCGATTCAGCGCGTGGATTTGCCGGTGTTTTCTTCGTACGTCTTGGACTCCGATCCTTCGTCCCATTTTCGCAATCGTGCCGCGACCGATTCCTCTTTGGGTTCCAGAAATGGCACGGCGACGAGAATCCAAACGCCGTCTTTTTTCACCGCTTCCACCTGCAAATTTCCCTCCTCGAAAAAGTAAACCGCCGACTTTCGATTCTCGGGCAAGTGGCTCCGGTAGCGCACGGCGGTGCCGCCCATGTTCAGGTCGGAGACTAGTTCGCCGAGCGGATGGCCAGGCGGGTATTGAGTCAACAAGTGAATCTGCGCCGGTGGCGGAGGCGGTGCGGGCTTTGGGGCGTGCCTGCAACCGGCGCCGCAGGTGCACAGAAAAAGCAGCGGAAGAAACGAGCGCATGGCTGCCAAAGCTAGCGTTTATGAGGCTTTGGCGGGAGCTTGTGGAGGCCGCGTGAGCGAATCCGTTCCGCGACCGAGCCCTCTTTCACGATGATCCAGACCGAGAGTGCGCCAACACCCAACAGCGTCAAACCCGCGAGCAGGGCCAGCACCTTCAAGCTCATGACTGGGCGACCTTTTCCAAATACCAGCGGTAAGTCTCCGCGATTCCTTCACGCAGTCCGACGCGCGGCTTCCAGCCCAGCGCATTGATTTTCGAGGAATCCAGCATCTTGCGCGGGGTGCCATCCGGTTTGCTGCTGTCAAAGTCCAGTTCCCCCGTAAAGCCCACCACGTCGCAAACCAGTTCCACCAATTCGCGAATCGTGACGTCCTTGCCGTAGCCCACGTTGACGATTTCTGGCGAGTCGTAGTTTTCCAAAAGAAACACGCACGCGCCGCCGAGATCGTCTGCGTGCAAAAACTCGCGCCGCGGCGAACCGCTGCCCCAAACCTGCATCTGTTTTGCGCCGGCGCTTTTCGCCTCATGCGCCTTGCGGAGCAGCGCGGGAAGGACGTGCGATTTGTCGAGGTCGAAGTTGTCGCCCGGGCCGTAGAGATTGGTCGGCATGGCGCTGATGAAATTGCGTCCATACTCGCGAGCATAGGACTGACACAGTTTCAAGCCCGCGATTTTTGCGATGGCGTACGCGTCGTTGGTTGGTTCCAAGACGCCGGTGAGCAGCGCCGATTCTGGAATCGGCTGCGGCGCGAGCTTCGGATAAATGCACGAGCTCCCGAGGAATAGGAGTTTCCCCACGCCGGAAGCCGCCGCGCATTCGATCACATTGTTTTGGATCTTCAAATTATCGAGCAGGAACTCGACGGGAAAATCGTTGTTGGCCTTGATGCCACCGACCCGCGCCGCGGCGATCACGACAATGTTTGGGCGCTCTTTTTCAAAAAAATCCCGCACCGCGCCGGGCTGCGTAAGATCAAGTTCGGCGTGAGTGCGCGTGAGCAGGTTTTCGTAGCCGCGTCCCTGGAGAGCGCGCACGATCCCGCCACCCGCCAGCCCGCGGTGTCCGGCCACGTAAATCAAATCAGACTTGGTCATCATCAGTGGCTCGCATTGTCGCGTTGAGTTTGCGGTTTTCAAGCCGCCACCTTTCACCGTAAAGTGGACCGCGATGCCGCCGAAACGACTCGAAGTGCTCAAGACCCGCAAGCTTTTCATCGGCGGAAAATTTCCGCGCGGCGAAAGCGGGCGCGTGCTCGCGGCGCGTTCGCTCGATGGAAAAGTGGCGCTGGGCAATTTCTGCCACGCGTCGCGAAAGGATTTTCGGGACGCGGTCGTGGCGGCGCGCACGGCGCAGGCAGGCTGGGCGAAACAGAGCGCGTACCTGCGCGGGCAAATCCTGTATCGCGCCGCCGAGATGCTCGAGCAGCGCGCGGGCGAACTTGCCCACGAAATCCAGCGCACCGCGGGATCGGCCAGCCAGGCGGGGCGCGAGGTGGCGGCGGCGATTGATCGGCTGGTCTATTACGCCGGCTGGACGGACAAATTTCCGCAACTCTTCGGCAGCGTGAATCCGGTCGCGAGTTCGCATTTTAACTTCACCATCCCGGAGCCGATGGGCGTCGTCGCCGTCCTTTGCCCCGATCAACCGGCGTTGCTGGCGCTGGTGTCGCTGGTTGCGCCAGCCATTCTCAGCGGCAACGCGACCGTCTTGCTCGCGTCGGAGACGATGCCGCTCGCGGCGATCACGTTCGCCGAAATCCTGGCCACGAGCGATCTCCCCGGCGGCGTGGTGAACATCCTCACGGGCCTCCGCGCCGAACTCGTCCCTCATGTGGCCGGGCACCTGGACGTGAATGCCATCGTGGACGGAGCGGGTGACCCGGAAATTGGGAAGATCGCCCAAGGTGGCTCGGCCGTGAATTTGAAACGCTACGCGCGCCGCGAACTCGCCACTCGCGATTGGTTTTCGGAGAAAGCCGGGAGCCCGTATTGGATTTTGGATACGGTCGAACTCAAGACCGCCTGGCATCCCATCGGGCTGTGAGCTGAAGCAGCCAACGTCATGCACATCCCGACGTTGATCGAATGCAAGCGCGAGGGCGGAGAGTTGAGCGCCGCCGAAATCTCTTTTCTGATCGACGCCTTTACCCGCGGCGAAATGGCGGATTACCAGATGAGCGCTTTGGCCATGGCGATTTTTTTTCGGGGAATGAACGCACGCGAAACCGCCGAACTCACGCGCGCGATGATGGCCAGCGGGCGCGTGCTTTCGTTTCCAAAAAACTCGCCGCCGAAAGTGGACAAACATTCGACCGGCGGCATTGGCGACAAAGTCTCGCTCGTGCTCGCGCCGCTGCTCGC
>JANXWU010000103.1 GCA_025350985.1 Spartobacteria bacterium
CAAGCTCCGCGGCATCCGTCCCCAATACTTCTTCCTCCACCTCAAAGAATCCGAATGGCGTTGGAACCATCGTCACGATAATCTCTATCTCTTCTTACTCAAAAACCTCCGCTCAAAACCACTCTAAAGCTGCTAAGACCCAAAGCAATTAACCTTGAAGATTGCGGTCAACGGATACCAACCGCAGCCTTATAGAACCACGCTGAATGTGGACGATGCGGTCAACGAACCTCAGAGGCGAAGGCTAACGGTGCCGGACAATGTTAAATTCACCAAAATCAATTCGGGAGCGATCACGACCGTCACGCCGCCAGTGGCGGGTCATATCGAGCCACTTCCAGCAGGCGTGAATCTTGTGCCGCTCCACCAATGATGAACTATCAAATATACCTTCTGCGATTCCTGCTACTCGCCGTGATGGCCGCTTCGGGAACGGGCACCGCGGACGCCCAGATGCCGGGACCTCCCATCTCGGGTGTTGTCTTCTCCGAGCAGCGTGGACCGATGGGCGGCGTGACCATTTCTCTCGTCCACCCCGCCGTGGGCCGCAGTTCCCCCGCGCTCAGTGCTGCCAACGGCGGATATTTCTTCGCGAACGTTCCTCCGCAAGCCCAGCCTTACTTCATTGAAGCCTACTGGGGCAACCAGCTCCTTTATCGCGGCCAAGTGCGCTATGAAGGCGGAACAGTACGTTTCGATATCCGGCTGCCGTGATCCTCGGGCAAGCGGATTGAGCGGAGCCAAAACCCCTTGCCTTCGCCGCAGTGGGGTGCGACCCCATCCGGATTCCGGCGCTTGCGAACTCGATGTCCCTCCAAAAACTTCTTCTTTGTCTCGGCGCGTGCCTGCTCGTCACAGCTTCCGCTTTGGGTGACCTCGTCCGCGTCGGGGCGGGTAGTTACTCGACGACTGTCCCCGAGGGCGTAAAGAAGATCGACGCGTTCATTTTCAAAACGGAAAATGTCCGGGGCGCGATGCCGACGAATGATTGGTGGAGTTCGCTCGCCTGGGCAAAAGAATCGTTCAATCACTACCCGCATCCGCTCGCGGTAAAGGTCGAGCCGTCGGGCCTGCGCGTGGCCTATCCCGCGGCGAATCTCACCGCGAACAAGGCCGGCATTTTTGCCATGATGCCGGGCGGCGGCGACGATTTTACGCTGGGGCATTCGGCGGTCGAGACGTTCGCGAAGCCGCTGGTGGACGGGTTTAGCGACTGGTTCGTGTCGCTGCTTTTCGCCGACGGCGCCAGGAAAATGCGCGTGAGCTACGGGCACGGTTCGCCGTTTGTTTATGCGATGTTCGAGGGCGGGCAGGCGCGGCTTGTTTTTAAGAATCCGCCGCAAGTCTGGTCAGGCAAAGAGACAAGCGCGGTGCTCGGCGTGACGGCGAACGGGCGGCATTACGGGCTGTTTGCGCCGGCGGGGGCGAAGTGGAGCGGACTTGGCACGAGCACGCTCACCTGCGAAGCGCGCGCGGCCCATTTTTCCGTGGCCGTCCTGCCGGATAACGCACCGGAGACGCTCGCGCTTTTTGCACGCTACGCACACGCGCATGTCGTCGATACGCGCGTGTCGTGGAGTTACGATGAGAAGACGAGCAGCGTGGTGACGGAGTTTCGTTTCGTGACGCAACCTCGCGAAGGCGCGGAGACGGGGACGCTCTACGCGCTCTATCCGCATCAATGGCACAACACCTCGGCGGCGATGGCGCCACTCGGCTACAACTCCGTGCGCGGCTGGATGAAACTGAGCGCGGGTCATTCGTTCAAAACGCAGATGATTTTTCCGGGCGTGCTGCCGACGCTGCCGAATGCGGGCGGCACCGACCGGGCGAAAATCGCGGAGTGGCTGAAGCCCGATCTCGCGGACGACCAGCACGATTTGAAGGACACGTACTGGGGTGGAAAGAATCTCGGCAAGCTCACGTCGTTGGTGGCAATCGCGGAGCAATACGGGTTGAACGCGGAGGCATCATCGCTCCGGGATCGGCTCCGGGAGCGGATGGAGAGCTGGTTCAGTGCGGCGGGCGCGGATGGAGTGGCGAAAAAGAAAGGGCTGTTTGGTTACGACGCGGCGCGCGGCACGCTCATCGGTTATCCGGCGAGCTATGGCAGCGACACGGACTTGAACGACCACCATTTTCACTACGGCTATTTTTTCCAAGCCGCCGCTGCGGTCGCGAGAAATGATCCGGCGTGGGCCGCGGATGCGCGCTGGGGCGGGATGTTGAAACTGCTCGCGCGCGACGTGGCGAGCGCCGACCGCAACGATCCGATGTTTCCGTTTTTGCGGAACTTCGATCCGTACGCCGGTCACTCGTGGGCGAGCGGTTTCGCCAAGTTCGCCGACGGCAACAACAACGAGTCGTCCTCGGAGGGGATGAACGCGTGGTGCGGGATGGTGCTGTGGGGCGAGGCGACGGGCGACAAGGCGTTGCGCGACCTGGGCGTGTGGCTTTTCACCACCGAGATGAACGCGATCAACGAGTATTGGTTCGACGTGCGCGGCGAGAATTTTCCGAAGTCCTACACCCCGAGCGTGGCGACGATGATCTGGGGCGGCAAGAGCGTGAATGAGACTTGGTTCACCGCCGATCCCGCGCAGGTGCATGGCATCAACTGGCTGCCCATCCACGGCGGCTCGCTCTACCTCGGGCGGCATCCGGATTACGTGGAAAAAAATTACGCCGCGGTGCTGGGCGAGAACAAAAGCAAGGCGTGGAAATCGTGGAGCGACATCGTTTGGATGTATCGCGCACTCAGCGATCCGCGCGACGCGATCGCGCAACTCGAAGCGGCGGGCGCGCAGTTCCCGGTCGAAGCCGGCAACAGCCGCGCGAACACGGCGCACTGGATTTTCAACCTCAACACGCTGGGCCGAGTCGAGCGCAGCGTCTCGGCGGACTTCCCGCTTTACGCGGTTTTCCAAAATGGCAAGACGCGCACCTACGCGGCTTACAATGTGGCGGCACTTCCGCGGACGGTCACGTTTTCCGACGGCTTCAAACTGCAGCTCAAGGACGCCGGGTTCACGCTCGGGAAGCGCGCCTTCGCTCCGCCGGCAAAATAAAAAAGCCGGGCCTCTGTGGTTTGCACAGAGGCCCGACGGTGAGTGTTTCGGTGGTTAGTGATTTACTTCAGCGAGGAGGCCGGCCACCGGGGGGCGGACCGGGCGGGCGGCCAAACGGCGGCTGTCCCGGACGTCCCTGCGGCTGATTTCCGCCGGGGCGCACATTCTGATTACCGCCGCCCTGATTGCCGCCGTTTTGTCCGCCATCTTCTGGCGGCGGCGGTTGCAGCAAGTCGTACATCGTCAGTTTGCCGTCTCCGTCACCGTCGATTTTTTTCAGCGAATCACTCGCATTGGCCAGTTCATCCGCGTCAATCGTCCCGTCGTGATTCGTGTCCAAGGCATGGACCAGCGTGTGCGCGACCATCATCAATGGCGGAGGCGGGCGTTGCGGTCCGCCTTGCTGGCCGTTCTGCTGGCCACCACCTTGCTGTCCGCCGGTGTTGCCACCAGAAGTGCTGCGACTCGACGAGCGGCTTGATGTGCTGCCCGACCCGCTGGCACGGCTCCCCTGCTTGCCTCCCTGATTTCCACCCGCCCCGCTATCGGGCGGCTGCGGAGGCGGCGGCATCAACTCATCCATCGTCAATTTCCCATCGCCATTTTTGTCCAGGGTTTTGAGCGCGTCGCTCGCGCCCTTGATTTCGTCACCGTCAATCACGCCGTCGTGATTCGCATCCAGCGCCAAAAGCACCGGTGGAATCGGAGGCGGAGGCGGTGGTTGCTGCGGTTGTCCGGCATCTCCTTTGCCCTGCTGTGGATTGTAGGCGTTCTGGGCTTGCGCGCCGATGGTCCAAGTCGTTGCAAGGCCGGCGGCCGCGAGCAGGATCAGTGTTCGTTGAGTTTTCATATTTTTAGTTTTCATATTTTTAGTTTTGTTGATTCGCCACGCTGACAACGCGACTGGCGCTGACTTGGGGCGGGCGTTTGTGGAAATCAATCTGCGCCGTCACTGTAAAGCCCGTGTGTGGAGCGTGGCGAAAGTTTGTTAAGCAATGGTAAAATCGGCAGCTTTTCCGGACGCGCTTGCTAAACTCGCGGGCGAGTCGCGCCGCGCATGTCCCATCTCTCCCCGTCCAAAAACAGCCACGCCGCCGCCCGCACGCGCGTGCTCGTGATTGACGACGACCGCAAGCTGTGCCGGCTGATCAAGGATTATCTCGACCCGATGGGCTACGACGTGAGCGCGGTCCACACCGGCCCGGAAGGCTGTGAACAAGCCACTTCCCAGCCCTGGCACGCGATCATCCTCGACCTCATGCTACCGGGGCTGGACGGCTTCGAGGTTCTGAAAAAAATCCGGCACACGAGCGACGTGCCCGTGCTCATGCTCACCTCGCGCGGCGAGGAAGCCGACCGCATCGTCGGCTTGGAAATTGGCGCGGACGATTATCTGCCGAAAACTTTTTCCACCCGCGAGCTTCTCGCCCGCCTGCGTGCCGTCACGCGCCGCACCGTGCGCGCTGGCGTAAAAACTTCCGAAGAGCCGGTGGAGGAGTTTGTCATCGGTCCGCTGCGCGTGAACACCGCCTCCCGCGTGGCCGTTCTCGCCGACACGCCGCTGGTTCTCACGCCGGTCGAGTTCGACATTCTCGCCTCGCTGGCCCGCGCGCGCGGCCGGGTGAAATCGCGCGAGCAACTCCTCGACGAAATTCGCGACCGCAACTACGAAGTGTTCGACCGCTCCATCGACGTCCACGTTTCCGCGCTGCGAAAAAAACTCGGCGACGACGCGAAGACGCCGCGCTTCATCCGCACCGTGCGCGCCGCCGGGTACTTGCTCATCGACCCGGAGCGCCCATGAAAATCCGCGTCCCTCTTTACGCGAAAATTCTGCTTTGGCTGCTGCTGAATTTTCTCATGCTGGGCGCGATCTTTCTCGCGCTCTCGCACTTTCAATTTCGCTTCGGTCTCAACGCGCTCATTACCGGCAGCGCGGGCTCGCGCATCGACACCACGACGGAGTTGATCGGTGCAGAGTTGCGGCGCAGTCCGAGGCAGAATTGGAACGAAATTCTGGCGCGATTCGGCACGGCCTATCGGGTGCGGTTTTTTCTTTTTGGAAACGAGAGCGAGCAGGTCGCCGGCGCGCACGTGGAGTTGCCCAAGGAGGTTCAAAACAAGCTCGTGGAAATGCAGCCACCCCTGCCGCCGGGGCCGCCGCCCGATGACCGCCCGTTGCGAACGAACGGCCCGCCCGAGTCGTTCCAACCGCCGCGCGATTCGCCTCCCGGCCTCAACGGAAGGCCCGGCCCGCCGCGCAATCAACCTCCTCGCCGCCCGCCGCCAGACGAGGACAACCAAAATCCCGGACCACCCCGTGATGCCGCAGACGCACGGCCGCAGCCTCCCCCCATTCCCGCGAATCGTCCGAAATTTCTGCTGCGCGCGGCGGATCGTTACTGGCTCATCGCGCACGTCCCCGTGAACACCAGCGGGCGCCCGCATCCGATTCCGTCGCTGCTCGTCAGCGTGTCCGATTCCCTCAGCGCCGGCGGATTGTTTTTCGACTTCAAACCGCTGCTCGCCGTCGGCGCGGGCGCGTTGATTTTTTCGATGCTCTTCTGGCTGCCGCTCGTGCGCGGCATCACGCGCTCGCTCTCGCAAACGACACGCGCCACCGCGCAAATCGCCGAAGGCCGCTTCGACGTGCGGGTGGAAGAAACGCGCCGCGACGAACTCGGCACGCTGGGAGCCGCGGTGAACCGCATGGCCGCCCGGCTCGCTGGTTACGTCAGCGGGCAGAAGCGCTTCCTGGGCGACATCGCCCACGAACTCTGCTCGCCCCTTGCGCGCATGCAGATGGCGCTCGGCATTTTGGAACAGCGAACGGACGAAACGCAAAGTGCCTACGTCGCCGACGTGCGCGAGGAGTTGCAGCAAATGTCGGCCCTCGTGAACGAACTGCTTTCCTTTTCCAAAGCCTCCATCGGTGGAAAAAACGTCGCGCTCAAACCGGTGTCGCTCGCCGAAATCACGTCGCGCATCATCACCCGCGAGAACCGGGACAAAGGTGGAATCGTCACCGATGTCCCGCCCGCGCTGCGCGTGCTCGCTGATCCCGAACTGCTCGCGCGCGCCATCGGAAACGTCGTCCGCAACGCCATCCACTACGCCAATCCGGTGAGCGCGGAAGCCAGTCCACCAGCCTACACCTACCGCCCCAAGCAACTCCGCGACGGACGCGCCGGCGGCCCGATCACCGTCTTCGCACGCGCGGAAGGCCGGCAGGTCATCCTCACGATTGCCGATAACGGACCCGGCATTTCCAAGACCGCGCTCGCGAAAATTTTCGATCCGTTTTACCGCGAAGACACCTCGCGCGCTCGCGAAACCGGCGGCACCGGCCTTGGGCTGGCGAT
>JANXWU010000121.1 GCA_025350985.1 Spartobacteria bacterium
CTTTCTTGATGCCCGGCCCGGCGAAGATGAGCGGGACGTGCATCCCGCCGAACTCATAGAGATTTTGCTTGCCGAGCAATCCGTGCTCACCGAGCGACAGGCCATTGTCGCCAGCCACCAAGAAGATGGTGTTGTCGAATTGCCCCGCCTCTTTCAATGCGGCAATCACGCGGCCGCACTGCTCGTCCCAATAGGAAGTGGATGCATAGTAACGCGCCAGTTTGCCGGACACATTCTTTTTCGTGCGCGGCCAGGCGAGGGTCGTCTCATCGCGCACGGTCATCTCGCCGTTGTCGAACGGATGGAAGGGGAGGAAGTTCACCGGGAGCGGGATGTCGGCCGCCTTGTACTTTTGGTAATACTCCTCGGTGGCGTGCTGCGGGTCGTGCGGCTCGTGGCCGGCCATGTAGAGGAAGAGCGGCTTCTTCCCGGCCTGCTCGTGGATGAACTGGATGATGTTATCCGCATTCACTTTCCCATCCTCGCCGCCATCTTTATGCACATCGAATTGGTCATCTAATTTCTTCGGCCCATTGCCAAATTTCCCGCTGCGAATGGACGCATACCCGCCCGAGCGGATGGTCTGCGCGAGAATAGGCGTGGTCGTGTCCTTGCGGAGATAACTCCGCCCGGTCTGAATCATCGTCCGGCTCGGAGTGCAGACCGCGCCGCTGTTCGACCCGAGCACATAGGCATTGCGAAAGATGAATCCATTCGCGACCAGCTTGTCCACGTTCGGAGTCTTGACGATGGGATGCCCGAGCACGCCGAGACAATCCGGCCGCAGGTCGTCGGCGAGAAAAAACACGATGTTCGGTTTCGATGGCGGAGTCTCGGCGGCGTGGATAGTCGTCTGCGGTGCCAACAGCAGAGCCGTGAGAAGGGTGATAGCGCGATTCATATCTGGAAGGGTAGCAAGACCCGCGCAGTGCTTCACGGCCCGGCTGCCTATGGCGAGGACGAGACTCGCTGGTCAGTGATGCGGTGGTTAGTAAATGGATAACTGGTGACAATTTCCGCGATGAGCGTCTGCATGCGGTAGCCATCCTTGGAGATAGTTTCCATTAAATGATCCACCACGACCTCGTCGTAGCCTTCAATCTGGCGGCATAAGGCATAGGCTAGGAGTTTCTCGGTCACGTTGCGGGATAGTTCATTGGTGCGCGAGGCGATGATAGTTTTCAGTTGCTTGGGAGAGGTGAAATGTTTCCCACCCGGAAGCTCGCCCGCGGCGTCAATCGCTCCTCCGGAATCGTCTTTGTCCCGCCAGCGCCCGATGGCATCAAAGTTCTCTAGGCCAAAGCCAATGGGGTCGAGAATCTTGTGGCAGTTGGCGCAAACGGCATCGGTGCGGTGCAGTTCCGTGCGCTGACGCAGCGTTAGATTCGCGACCTTTTTTTGGTCCTGTTTGTCCAAGGCCGGAACGTTCGGCGGGGCCGGCGGCACGTTTTCCCCCAGCACTTGTTCGAGCACCCACACGCCTCGTTTCACGGCACTGGTGCGGTTGGGAAAGGAGGTCATCGCCAGAATACCGGGCATGCCCAGGATGCCGCCTCGATTCGCATCGGTGAGTTTTACCCGGCGCATTTGCGGTCCGGTGACCGTTTTTTCCAAACCATAAAGAGCGGCCAAGTTTCCGTTGAGGAAGGTGTAATCACTGTCCACGAAACTGACGACGCTGCGGTTTTCCCGCACGATGCTTTCAAAGAAAAGACGGGCCTCGTCATACATTGCCCAGCGCATCTCGCGCGTCATCTGGGGGAATTTTGCGGTGTCGAAGGTCTTGGTTCCCAGACTCCCAAGGCCGAGCCACTGCGCGCCGAAACCATCGAACAACGCCCGTGAGCGGGAGTCCGCGAGCAGCCGCTTCACCTGTGCCCGGAGAACGGCCGGGTCGTGCAGTTTACCGCCATCGGCCAGGGCTGAGAGTTCCGCATCGGGCATGGTGGCCCAGAGCAAATAGGACAAACGGGACGCCAGTTGGTAGTCATCCAGCGGGACGATCGATTGACCCGGTGCAGCTTCCTTCGCCGGGGTAATGAAGAGGAACTGTGGCGAAACGAGAACCGCCTTCAGCATCAGGCGCAGGGCCCCGGGGTAGGTGAGTCTGTTCTGGCGCGCGAGGTCGAATACCTTCAACAGCACCTCCACTTCCGCCTCCGAGGGTGGGCGTCGATAGGCGTTGCGCGCGAGGGTGCGGGCGACTTGTTTTGCCGCCGCCCGAGGGTCCGTCCCCGGCGCGGGCGGCTCACCGAAGAGACGCTTTTGCATCTCCGTGGGGCGAGCGCCGATGGGTGCCAGAATCCGATCCAGCACGAGATTGGCGATGCCGAGATACTGCTCGGACTGGAGGGGTGAGAGGGAATTGAGATAGCCCTCGCCGAATACTTCGTCCGGCAGTTCTCGCGCAACCGTTCGATCAACCCCAAAAAGATCGTGCAGCGTGTTGCCATACTCCACCTTGGTCAGCCGTCGGATGACAAAAGGCCCCGGGTCCTTCGGGCTGAGAAACTTCGCCTTGGGAATCCAGTCCACGAAAGTTTGACGCTCCGCATCCGTGGGCTGCTTGTCCGCATCATCCGGCGGCATGTCGCGCGCCTTCACGTTGGCGAGCGCCTTCTTCCACAGTTGGTTGGATTCCGCGCCGCCTGGTTTCTTGAGCGCCGGTTGAAAGTTGAAGCCGCCCTTCCGCTTTTTGTTCCCGTGGCAGTCGATGCAGTAGGTCGTGATGAAAGGGTTGACGCTCTCACGGAAGGTCTTTTGGGTATCCGCCTGCAGCGCGGCAAAATTCTTGTCGTCCGTCGGCGCGGCCTGGCAAGGCTGGGTCAGGAATGACGCACAGCCCAAAAGCGTCGCGGCCATGACGCCACGGCGAAAAGTTCCGGGGGCGGTCATTCAACGATAGTCTTCGGCTCGCGCCAGCGATGAGGTCATGGATTTTTGGAAATGGGATAACC
>JANXWU010000137.1 GCA_025350985.1 Spartobacteria bacterium
GCCGGCTTCGCCAGCTTCACGAGCGAGATTGAGCGCCGGGAAATCGTCGTAGCGCGGCTGTTCGAATTCGAGCTTCGCGAGCCTCGTAAAATCGAGCGGCGGCAGGCGATTCGGGACGCGGTCAGGCCATGTCACGGCATACTGAATCGGAAAGCACATGTCGGTGGAACTGAGTTGCGCGAGCACCGAGCTGTCGATGAATTCGACCATCGAGTGAATGATCGATTGCGGGTGGACGATGACCTCGACGCGCTTCATTTCGACCTCGAATAGCCAGCGCGCCTCGATCATCTCGAGGCCTTTGTTGAACAGGGTCGCGGAGTCGATGGTGATTTTCGCGCCCATGGTCCAGGTGGGATGCTTCAGCGCTTGCTCGACGGTAACGTGCGCGAGTTGTTCGGCGGGCAGTTTGCGAAATGGCCCGCCGCTCGCCGTGAGGATGAGCCGCTGCACGTCGATCGAGTCGCGGCCTTCGAGGCACTGGAAAATCGCATTGTGCTCGCTGTCCACGGGCAGGACTTTCACGCCTTTGCGCCGCGCGGCGTTCATCACGATCTCACCGGCCATGACGAGGATTTCCTTCGACGCGACGGCGATGTCTTTGCCCGCCTCAATCGCCGCCAGCGCCGGCCGCAAACCGCCGGTGCCGACAATGGCGATGAGAACCAGGTCGGCTTCGGGGAGAGTCGCCAGTTCGACAAGACCTTCTTCGCCAACGAGTATTTTCGATTTTCGATTTTCGATTTTCGATTGATCCGCTGTCTTGTCGGTGACGCAGATTTTTGCGTCGGGAAATTCGGCGGACAACTTCGCAAGCGACGCGACATTTTTGTGTCCCGACATGCCGACGATTTCCATCCGCTCGGGAATGTCTCGCGCGACTTTAGCCGAGCTTTCTCCGATGGAGCCGGTGGCTCCCAGTACCACGACGCGCCGTTTTCTCATGACACCCGAAGCACCAGCCGCATGTAGAAAAACAGCAGCGGCGCGGTGAAAAGCAGGCTGTCGATCAGGTCGAGCGCCCCGCCGATGCCCGGCAATAGTTTGCCCGAATCCTTCACCTCCGTCGCCCGTTTCACCAAGGATTCCGCGAGGTCGCCGATGATCGCCGCGAAGCCGAGCAGCACGCCGAGAATCGCCGCGTCGCACGGTTTGATGAAACCCAAGCGCGGCCCCAGCGCCCACCTCAAGCCAAAGCTGCCGAGCGTCGAGAACGCGAGCGCGCCGAAAAATCCCTCCCACGTTTTCTTCGGGCTGATGTGCGGGACGAGCGGGTGTTTGCCGATGAGCGAGCCAGTCACGTACGCGCCCATGTCGCTGAACTTCGTGACCACGATCAAGTAGAGCACGTAGAAATGTCCCGTGAGCGCGCCATCGCTCGCGCGCGGCGTCACGTACACGATTTTCGTGATGAAATTAAAAAGCCACAGGACGTAAAGCAGTCCGAAGAGCGTGTAGGCCATCGTCTCCAGCGGCCAGATCGAGCGCATTTTTTCAAACATCTGCCGGCTGAAAACGACAAGCAGAAAAAACAGCAGTACAGCCATTTCAAAGTCGTACGAGCGCGCCCGGTCGCCGGGCTGGCGGAAGTAGTAAAAGCTGCCGGCGAGAAAAATCACGGCGCAGACCATGGCCGTGACTTTGAAGTTCGGCAGGTTTTTGTGGTCGAGCATGAGGTAAAATTCCCAAAGCCCGAGCAGCGCCATGGAGGAGATGAGGAAAAAATAACCGATCTCGTTTCCCGAAAAAATAATCCCGAGCGCGACCACCCAAAGAAGGATCGAGCTGCCCAATCGCCGAAGGAAAACGGAGCGCGCGTTGCTCATGAAATCAGTCGGCGAGAATCGAAGAGGAACCCGCCGAAGGCAAGCGGGACCAGCGCGCATCGCAATCCAGTGGCATTACTCTTTGGACTTCGCCCCCAGTTCGCGCGCCATGTTTCCAAACATCCTGTCGAGCTGCTGCGCACGGGCGAGCAGCGGCTCGTAAATCTGCTGCTG
This sequence comes from Spartobacteria bacterium, assembly GCA_025350985.1. Classification (GTDB taxonomy): domain Bacteria; phylum Verrucomicrobiota; class Verrucomicrobiia; order Chthoniobacterales; family Chthoniobacteraceae; genus JANXWU01. The sequence continues at coordinate 2,001 of JANXWU010000137.1, forward strand.
CGTGAGGCAGAAATCCCGCAGCAGTCCAAACGTGGCCGGCAGGCTTTTGAAAAAAACTTCGATCGAATGGCGCAGGTGATCCTCGATCGGCGCCAGCATCGCCTCGCGCTTGGAGATCATCGTCTCGCGATACACGGCCAGGAGCCGGTTGCGCTTGACCGTCGTCATCGCCAGACCCAGCACGGCGGAAGCCACCGCGCCCGTGCCTAGCATGGGCGTGATCGACAGGCCGGCGAGCGTGGCGGGGACGACGGCGACGCCGCTGCTAAACGCAATGCCAAACGGCACCCGCAGCCACGCCGCCATCTGGCGCAGGAGATGGGGAAGCTCGATGTCGAGTTGTTCCGCGGAAAAATGCGGCGCCAAACCGACGTCGATACATCGGATTAAATTCTCGCGCTGCACGGTGAAGTCCGGCTCTGGCAGCGACTCGTGGCCCACGCTTTTTCCCAGCCATTCATGCAGTTCCCGCCACACGTTTTTCAAGTCGCTTTGCAGCAGGTCAACCGAGTTTCCTATTTGCTTGCCCATCGCCTCCCGCAGCCGCACTTCGACTTCCTCGCGGATGCCGTCCTGCCACTGCGCTCCTTGGAAGAGGAGTTTGATCGTGGAGAAAATGGAGAGCCGCTTTTGCAGCAACTCTTCGCCGCGTTTCTGCGCTGTCTCACAGGTTTGCGCGAGCGTCCACAGTGCGCCGCCGACCCCGCGCAGCGACTGCTCCTTGCGGTCGGCCAGCTTGTGTTCGAGCGCGGACAGCCGGTCGTTTTCCATCCTCAACGCGAGCATGGCTTCGCGCGCCTTGCGTCCGGTGGCGGCGAGTATTTTCTCCGCCCGCTGCGAAGTCTCGCGCAACCGTTGCAGACTCGTGTCCCCGTGGGTGAACGCCTCGTTGATGAATGCCTCCAAACCTAAAATGCCGCTGCCCGCCAGCAGCCGCTCTTTGTCAGCGCCCGTGGTTTTGGCCAACAGCGCATTTTTCGCCGACACGGCAAAAACCGGGCGGCTCAGGCTGAGTTTTTCGCGGACTTTTTGCTCGACGTGCTGGATGACGGCGGCGATTTCCACCGCACTGCGCTGGTCGGCGTGTTGCAGTACAAAGGCCATTTTGCCAGCCCAGTGTTGCGCGAGAAAGGTCGCGGCTTCCCACGTCGCGGAAGCCCACGGGTTGGTGACGGAAAGCACGATCAACACAACGTCGGCCTGCGTGAGAAAAGGCGCGATTTTCTCCCAATCCTCCGACGGCACCGCAGCCGTGGCCGAAAAATCCAGGGCGTGAATATCGTGCAGAAAACGGTGCGGACGCCGGCACTCGATGAACCCGGACTCCTGATGATCGCTGGCTTCGGGGCCGAAGGTGAAGAGCCGCGCCGACCTGGACGGCTCTTCGCCGCCCGCGAAACATTCGCGTCCAAACAACGCGTCGAGCAGCGAAGATTTGTCCGCGCTGGCGTCGCCCACCGCCACCAGGAGAAGCGGTTCGCGCAAGCGGTCGCCGAGTTCATGCAGCCCGTCGAAGATCGCCGGCTCCGCGTGGAGATCGTGCGCGAGCGAGGAGAGAGAGAAGATCGCCGCGCCGAGTTGCGCGCGCAGTTGCAAATAATCGTCGCCGATCATTTCCGGCGCTTGGGACTCTTTTTCGGTGCGGGCTTCGCAGGCGGCTCTGCGACGACGGGCGGAGCGGAGGGTTCCACGCTGGTGCTCGATTTTTCCAGCGCCAGCAACTCGGATACTTTCACAAAATGGAATCCCTTGGCGAGCAGCGCGTCGAGCGTCTCCGGCATCGCGGCGACGGTCGTGGCATGAATGTCATGCGAGAGGATGATCGAGCCGTTGTGTGTGTGGCCGATGATTTCGTGGGCGACGTGATCGGCGTTACGGATTTTCCAATCGAGCGGATCGACATCCCACAAAATGATTTTGTAGCCAAACTCCGCGTTGACCCATTGCCGCTGGCGGGAGGTGAGTTCGCCGTAGGGCGGGCGCATGATCGCGGGTTTCACCCCGCATGCCGCGACGATCGCGTCCTGCGTGCGCTGGAGCTGGCTGCGCAGCGCCTCGTCGCTCAGCTTGGCAAGGTTCGGATGCGACCAGGAATGGTTCGCGATTTCGTGGCCCTCGGCGACGATGCGTTTGACGATTTCCGGGTATTGCTTGGCGCATTCGCCGACGAGAAAAAACGTCGCCTTGATGTTTCGCTGCTTGAGCATCGCGAGCAGTTTCGGCGTGTTCGTGGCGTGCGGACCGTCGTCAAAAGTCATCGCAATCGACGGCGCGTCGATGGTGGCCGAACTCCAGGTGATCTTGGGTTGGCCGGCGAATTTCGGCGGAGTCGCGGGCTGGCTCGGGGGTGGCGTCGCCGTGGTTTTCGGTTCCACGGCGATCGCCGGGGTTATTTCCCGCGGGATGGCGGGAGGTTCGGAAACGACGGAAGGCTTGGCGGTTTCGGAACGCGACGGCGGACTGCTTTGGGCTTGTACCGACGGGCGCAGCCAGACCCAGCCGATGACCGCGAGCGCCAGGCCGATGCCAAATTGCAGCCGCCACGTCAGGATAAAGCGCCAAACTTCCCGGCCCCAAGCGCGTGGCTCCAGCGCTGGCTCCGAAAGCACGTCGTGAAGCTCGGGCACCGGATTTGGAGTCACCGTTTCCGGCTCTCGACGCGCGGCCGGTGGTTCTGGCGCGAGGCCCGGCTCCGGTTCTGAGAAATTAAAGAGCATCGGCTGATTGTCGTCCGGCTTGAAATTTTCGGAGCGGTCGCGCATGGGCTTCGACTCTACAAGAACCGGCCGAGAATCGCGCGCAATTTTTCGCCCGTCTCGCGCGGCCAGAGTTTCCGGTCGGTGACCAGTGCAGAATCGAGCGTGCGGTGCTCGGGCCAATCGGGAACGAGCGGGATTTTGGGGATGACTGCGGCGAGGATTTTCTTCGCGCGCTCTGCATTGGAAAGGAGCCGTCCGATGACCATGTCCGCCGTCACCGGCTCTTCCTCGACCCGCCAGCAGTCATAGTCGGTGATCATGGCAATCGTCGCCTGCGCGATCTCGGCTTCGCGCGAAAGTTTTGCCTCGGGCAGGTTCGTCATGCCGATGATGTCGAAGCCGTTGCGCCGGTAAAACTCCGACTCCGCCCGCGTGCTGAACGCCGGCCCGTCCATGTTCACGTAGGTGCCGCCGTTGTGAATCGTGAAGCCGAGCGCGCCTGCTTCCGCCGCGACGAGGGCGCGCAATTTTTCGCTCGTGGGATCGCCGAAGCTGACGTGCGCGGCGATGCCCTCGCCGAAAAATGTGTGCGCGGTGCGCGTGCTCATCCGGTCGAAAAACTGCGAGGGAAGGACGATGTGTTCGGGCTCGTATTGCGTCTGCAAACTGCCGACGGCCGAGACGCTGAGAATCCAGCGCACGCCCAGCGACCGCAGTGCATAAATGTTCGCACGGTGGTTCAACTCATGCGGCAAAATGCGGTGACCGCGTGCGTGCCGGGGCAGAAAAAAAACGCGCCGACCGGCGATGCGTCCGCCGAAAATCACATCCGAGGGTGGACCAAACGGCGTGTCGATTTTCTGCTCGGTGGGCTCGGTCAACCCGTCGATTTGGTAAAGGCCGCTGCCGCCGATGATGCCGATGGCCGGTTCGTTTTGCATGGCGGTCAATGAAGCAAACGCGCGGCGGATGGGAAGCGGAAAACCGACGCGTCAGAGCGCGTCTTGTTTTTTAAATCGCGTCTGTTAGCGTTTTTTTCGATGCCGAACAAATCCGTGATCCCCGTGCAAGTGAAGACGGTGCTGCCGACGACGGCGGGACGCGCGGTGTTTCTCGGCAACGACGAAAAAACCTTCGTCATTTACGTCGATGAAAGCGTCGGCGCGGCGATCACGATGTTCCTCGCGGAGACGCCGAAGGAGCGTCCGCTGACACACGATTTGATGACGCACCTGATGACAGCGCTCGGCGCGAAAATCGAGCGCGTGATCATCAACGATTTGAAAAGCGCGACGTATTTCGCGCGGCTGATCCTCAGTGCGGAGAACGAGCTTTTGCAGAAAAAAATCATCGAGCTCGACGCGCGTCCGAGTGACAGCATCGCTCTGGCGACGGCGCAAAAAGCGCAGATTTATGTCGCGCGTGAAGTGTGGGATGAAGTCGAGGACATGTCCGAGGTGCTGCGCAAAATGGAGGAGAACGCGGCGCGCGGCGAGGCGGAATCGGGCCCGGGCGAAGAGGAGGAAGGCGAGAGCGAGGAGTAGCGGGGGCGGCGTGTCGTCACGGAGCGAGACGGCTGATTTGCCAGGAGCCATCCGGTTGCCGGGTGTAAAGCATCCGGTCGTGCAGCCGATTGGGACGCCCCTGCCAAAATTCCATTTCCGAGGGTGCCACGCAAAAGCCGCCCCAGTAGGGCGGCAGCGGCACGTCGTCGCCGTATTGTTTTGAAATTTCATCGAGCCGCTGTTCGAGCACGCCGCGATTCGCCACGACTTCGCTCTGCCTTGAAACCCAGGCCCCGCGCCGGCTGCCGGGCGGTCGCGATTTGAAATACGCTTCCGATTCCTCGCGCGAGGTTTTCGTCACCCGGCCGCGAATGCAGACCTGCCGTTCGAGCTCCGCCCAGAAAAACAGCAAAGCTGCGCGCGGATTTTCCGCGAGCTGCCGGCCTTTGGCGCTTTCGTAGTTCGTGAAAAAAGTGAATCCGCGTTCGTCAAAAGCCTTGAGCAAAACCGTGCGGACAAACGGCGTGCCGTCGGTGGTCGCGGTGGCGAGCGACATGCTGTTGGCATCCGCAAATTCCGCGTCCACCGCTTCGTGGAACCAGCGCGCAAATTGTTGAATGGGGTCGGCTTCCAACCCGGCTTTGCGCAGCCCGCGCGCGGTGTATTCCCGCCGCAGCGCTGCCACTTTTTCCGACGACAGTTTCAAACTACGGCCCCGGACGGTGCGATGGCAGTTTGTCCGGTGGCAGCTCCACGATCTCGAACCAGTATTTTTCCAGCGTCTGCAAAATATCCACCAGCGCCTCAAAGGTGACCGGTTTCACAATGTAGCTGTTCACGCCCAGATCGTAGCTTTTGTAAACGTCTTCATCCGACTTCGAGGTGGTCAAAACGACGACGGGAATCTGCCGGATGTCCGGATCGTTTTTGATCTCCTTGAGTGCCGTCCGCCCGTCCATCCGCGGCATGTTCAGGTCGAGCAGAATGATGCCTGGACGGGGCGCGGTCTCGTCGGTCGCGCCGGTGTATTTGCCCCGGCGTTTGAGGTAATCCAACAGTTCCTCCCCGTCGTGGACGAACTTCAATTCGTTCGCCAGCCGCCCTTCTTCGAGCGCCTCGCGGGTGAGGCGGCAGTCGTCCACGTCGTCGTCCGCCATGAGGATGATGATCGGTTTTCCGTAGCTGGTCATTGGTTTTCCTTGATGCGTTGTTTCACGGGCAAAGTCACGACGAAAGTCGCCCCGGCGCCCTCGACGCCCTTGGCCACGATATTGCCACCGTGACGATCCGCGATCTTTCGGCAGACGGCAAGGCCGATGCCGGTGCCGGGATACTCGTGCTTCGCGTGCAGCCGCTGGAACACGGCGAAAATCCGGTCCGCGTACTTTTCGTCGAAGCCGATGCCGTTGTCCTGCACGATGATTTTGCAGACCTTGTCGCCGACCGCGCCCGACGGCGATTGGAGATCGAGCGACTCGAAGATTTTTCCCGCGACGCCGACGATGGGCGTCTGGCCCGGGCGCTGAAATTTCAGCGCGTTGCTCAAAAGATTTTGGAAAAGCTGACGCATCTGCAAGGGGTCGGCGGCGATCACAGGCAGCGTGCCGACTTCGATTCGCGCGTCAGTTTGGCGGATGCGCTCGTCGAGGTCGGAGATCACGTCCCAGAGGATTTCCGCGAGATCGACCTGCACGAAGGGCTGCGCGCGGCTGGTCACGCGCGCCAGCGTGAGCAGGTCGTGGATGAGCGTTTGCATCCGTCCCGCGGCGTCCTGCATTCGGTCGAGATAATCGCGCCCCGTGTCGCCCAAGGCATCGCCACACTTGGCTTTGAGCCGGTCGCCGAACGCGCGGATTTTGCGCAGCGGCTCCTGCAAATCGTGCGAGGCGACCGACGCGAAATCCTGCAACTCGCGATTGCTGCGCTCGAGCTGGTCGGCGAAAACGCGGAGCTTTTCCTCGGCGAGTTTGCGTTCCGTGATGTCACGGCTGACCCCGACCGTGCCCACAATTTTTTTGTCGGTGTCGAGCAGAGGGACTTTGGTCGTGAGAATCCACGCGAACTTGCTGCCGCGCGGTGGGATGGCCGGTTCTTCGCGATTGAGCAGCGGCTCGCCCGTGGCGATCACGGCCCGGTCGGCGGCGGCATATTGCTCCGCGAGTTCCGGCGGGAAAAGGTCGAAGACGGTCTTGCCTTCGATGTCGAGCGGCTCGGCCAGATGCAGGTATTCGCGATGCGCGATGTTGTCGAGGACGTAGCGCCCGCCGAGGTCTTTGACAAACACGCGGTCGGCCATCGCGTCGATGATATTGCGCAGCCGGTTGCGCTCCTCCTTCAGCGCTTCCTCCGCACGGCGGCGCGCGGCAAAGTCACGCGCGATCCACAATCCCGACGCGCCAAGAATGATGGCGGTGAGCAAAATCGTGAGCACAATTCCCGTGGTCGTCGTTTCGCCGATGCTCACCGCGCGGCCCGAACGCTCGACCAGCATCTGCTGTTCGACGTTTTCAAACTCGCTCATCGCGCCCCGGATTTTCACCACCATTTCCTCGTCGGCGTCGGTGTTAAAGAGCAGAGCCGCCGCCTCGAACCCATTCTGCCGGCGCTCGGCCACGGTGTCCTTGAGCATGCCGAGTTCGTGGGAAATGAGCGTGCGAATCCCGTCCAGCCGCACCCGCTGTTCAGGCTCGTCCGCCACCAGTTTTTTGAGCGCGTTGAAGTCCTGGATAATCCGCACCTGCGCTTCCTCATACGGCTGGAGGTAGAGGTCTTCGCCGCTGATGATGTAGCCCCGCGCGCCGCTCTGTGCCTCGGTCAGATGATGGAGCAGCGCCTGCTGGCGGCCGATCACTTCCCGCGAGAAAGCCACGAGGGAGGCGGTTCTTAAAAACTCGTTTGTGCTCCGGTACGCGATTGCCCCGATCACTCCGAGCATGACCAGCGCCAGCGTCAGGCCGAGCGCAATTTTGCGGACGATCGAATGCCGGGGCGCAGTTTTTTTTGCGTCACGCATCGGGCGCGTCAAAGCTGGGCGGTGTGGCCGATTGGTGCCGGGAAGGCATCTGGAAAAGTTTCACCCTGCGCTGAAGATCGAGGTGGTCGCCGCCATGAAAATGGTTCATGCCACCGCAACCGCCTGGCGTTTTTCCAAGACCCGGCACGCCTCTGCGAACACCTGCTCGACCGTGATCTGTTTCATGCACAGATTATTTTGGCACGCCGACTGGCGGTTGTTGTAGGCGTTCACGCACGGGCTGCACGCGAGGCCGAGCCAGATCGAGGTGTTGCGCGGCGTGGGCGCGCCGAAAAGCCGCGGCGTCTCGGGGCCGAAAAGTGTGATCACGTTGATCGGTGTCATCGCGGCGAAATGCGCGGGGCCGCTGTCGTTGGTCACAAGCAACTCGGCGAGCGTGTAAAGCACCATGAGCTGGCGCAGCGTCGTTTTTCCCGCGAGCGAAAAACAGCGCGGCGAGCCGACTTCGCTTGCGACGCGCGCGGCGGATTCGGCCTCGTTCGGGGCGCCGGTCATCGCGAC
>JANXWU010000162.1 GCA_025350985.1 Spartobacteria bacterium
GCTCGATCGACGTGAACGGCGCGGGCACGCTGCTCACGACCAAATCGTGCCTGCTCAATCCCAATCGCAATCCCGATCTCACGCAGCCCGAGATCGAGCAGCGGCTCCGCGATTTCATCGGCGTGAAGCACATCCTCTGGCTGGGCGACGGCATCGCCGGCGACGACACCGATGGGCACATCGACGACCTCACGCGCTTCATCGACCGGACGACGGTCGTCACGGCGGTGGAAGAAGATCCGGAGGACGACAACTACGCGCCGCTGCAGGAAAACCTGGCGCGCCTCGGCGAAATGAAAGTCGAGGATGGGATGCCGTTGAATGTGTTCACGCTGCCGATGCCACACAAAATCGTGCGCGACGGCCAGCGGCTGCCGGCGAGCTACGCCAATTTTTACATCGCGAACAAAGTCGTGCTGCTGCCGACCTTCGCCGATGTGCACGACCAGTGGGCGATTGCCGTGCTGCAAAAGGCGTTTCCCGAACGCAAGATCGTTCCGATTGATTGCCGCGAGTTGATTTGGGGGCTGGGCGCGTTCCATTGTCTGACCCAGCAGCAGCCGCTGCTCGCTTCCAAATGAACACCGAACATCGAACCTCGAACACCGAACACCGAACGATTATCCGCGCCCTGCTTCGACGTTCGATGTTCGAGGCTCAGTGTTCGATGTTTCTGGTTTTTCTTTTCGCTTCGCCGCTCGCTCCGCAGGCTTTTTGCGCCAAAACCTCGGGCGCGTCGTCCGGCGCGGCCATCGACAGTTTGCTGGCGAATCCAGCCCTGTGGCAAATGACCCGCCCGCAATTTGCGCAGCAGGCGCAGCCGTTCGGTTTTCGCTGGGTGTCCGCCGCCCAGGACACGGCGCAAACGACGGAACATGTGACGCTTTTTCAAATCCCGACCTGGCAGTCGATCGCCCGCTTCGATGGCGAAAAGATGAAGGAGTTGTCGGTCCTTTTTTACAATCGGGGCGACGCGGGCGAGATCACGAAGGAGCAGTTCGATGCGCTCTTGAAGCAGGCCGCTGAAGCGCTGTCGGCGTTCACGAAAGTCAAACCCGTGGCGCGGGGAAAAGATGCCACCAGCGCCGTTCACGCCGAGGGGGTGGACTGGAAAATGGCGGACGCCGATTACCTGCTTGAATACAGCTCGACGAAGGAAAACAAGGCGCAACATTTGCCGTTTCGCGCCGAGTTTGTGCGGCTCTCGATTCGTCCGATCCAAAAGTCTGCCAACTTCGTCGCCGCCTCCATCGCCGCGCGCGACAAGGCGAAATTCGTCGGGCCGATGCATGTGAAAAAAGAAGCCACCGGCGATGTCCATCTCGAAGGCGTGCCGATGGTGGATCAGGGTCAGAAAGGCTATTGCGTCGTGGCGAGCACGGAGCGGGTCATCCGTTACTACGGCGGCAAGGCGGACGAGCATGAGCTGGCGGAAATCGCGAACAGTTCCTCCAGCGGCGGCACGAGCGTGAACGCGATGATTGACTCGCTGAAAAAATTAAGCCAGCGGCTGCGGGTCAAAGTCCGAACGGTCGAGGCCTTCGACATTCCGCAGATCCAAAAGCTTTTCGCCGAATACAATCGCGTGGCCAAACGCGCCAAGCAGGCTGAGCTTCCGCCGCTCGGCCACATGATCGACGTGCAGGGGATGTACACCGCGATGGATGGCGAATTGCTGCGTGAGGCACGCACGAAAAATCCGTCCGAGATGAGCCGGTTTCAGCGGCAGGTTGCAGCGCACATCGATCAGGGCGTGCCGCTGCTCTGGTCGGTGATGCTCGGCAAGCTCCCCGAAAAAGGCATCCCGCAAAATGCCGGCGGCCACATGCGGCTGATCATCGGTTACAACTCCAAAACGAACGAGATTCTCTACTCCGACTCCTGGGGCATGGGCCACGAGTTGAAGCGAATGTCCGCCGCCGATGCGTGGACGATGACGACCGGCGTGTATTCGATCGAGCCTTTGGGTTCATAAAAAATCCCGATCCGGGACAGCCTCGCTGGCCGTCCCGAATCGGGATGATTGTTGCGCGAACGTGCGCCGTTACTTTTTCTTGTCGTGCTTCGGCGGATCCTTCGGGATGTCGCCGGCGGAGATGCGTTCGGCTTCGTCCGCGGTGCGACCAACCGACACACTGACTCGCATGCCGGTTTGCAAATCCTTGATCGTCGACTTGACGCCCTTCAATTCCACCACGGTGTCCTTCGTTACGGTGTAGGTCTTGGACTGCGGATGTTTTGGATCGTTGGTGCCGATGGTGATTGACGTGTCGCTGACCGAAGTGATCGTCGTGTGAATCGGCACGTATTCTTTCTTAGGAGCATTCTTGCCTTTGGCGAAAACGCCGGCAGGCGCTGCGAGAGCGCACGCCAGCAGGAGTGGGAGGATTTTTTTCATAGGCTTCGGTGTTAAACCAAAGCGGCGGAGAACTCCACCACGAAATTTTTCGAGCCGGCTGGCGCTGCAACGTCACTACCGCCGGTCGCACGTCTCCAAAGCTTGCCCTCACCGTTTGCGCCCCGCGCCTCCACCGGACTGCGGCGGGTCGTCGAGTGCACTGTGGAATTTCTTCGGCGTGGAGTTGGACTGCGGATTAGCCGGCGAACTCCCGTTCAGAGAGCTGCCTCCCAGCGAACTGTGGAAAGGCTTCGGCGTGGGCGTTGGCGTCGCGACCGGCGTTGGTTGCCGGTACAGCCACGTCGCATCGGGCCCTTTCGACTTGGCAATCGGAGCCCACGGCGTGACGTGCGGAATCGGAGTCGGGCCGGCCACGACCCGCGGCTTCGGCGTGGGCGGCGGTGGCTTGTCCTCCTCGCCCGGCTCCTTTTCGCACCCGGCAAAAAATAGAATCACGCTGAACGCAAAAAAGGAAACGCGCGGACGCATGGGTTCAATAGTCGCGTTCGAGCAGATAGTCCGCCAGCGATTTCAGCATCGCGGCCTTTTCGCCGAATGGCTTGATCGCCGTGAGCGCCGCCTTCGTGAGCCGATGCGCTTCCGCCCGTGATTTTTCCAAGCCGAACACGCTCGGGTAAGTCGCCTTTTGCGCGGCGACATCCTTGCCCGCACTCTTGCCGAGTTTCTCGGAAGTCTGCGTCACGTCGAGGATGTCGTCGATGACTTGAAACGCGAGCCCGAGCGAGCGGCCAAACGTGGTGAGCGCGCGAAGCTGCACCGGCGTCGCGTTCGCGCTCATCGCGCCGAGGCGAATGGACGACGTGAGCAGCGCGGCGGTTTTGGAAAGATGGATGAACTTCAATTCGTCGCCGCTGAGTTTTTTCCCCTCGCTTTCGAGATCGACCACCTGACCGGCGATGAGGTGCAGACTACCCGAGGCACGGGCGAGTTCCCGGATCAAAGCGCGCACGTCGTGACGCGGCCAGCCGTTGGATTCCGCGACGATTTCAAACGCGACCGTGAGCAGAGCGTCGCCCGCCAGCACCGCGATGCCTTCGCCGAAAACCTTGTGACACGTCGGCCGTCCACGGCGAAAATCGTCGTTGTCCATGCACGGCAGGTCGTCGTGGATGAGCGAGTAAGTGTGGACGCACTCGACCGCGCACGCGAGCGGGATCGCCTCGCGAGCCGCGCCGCCACAGGCTTCCGCGGCGGCGAGCGTCAGAATGGGCCGCAGCCTTTTGCCGCCGGCGAACAGGCTGTATCGCATCGCCCGGTGGATCGTCGCCGGCTTGGTCTTTTCTTTCGGCAAAAAACGGTCAAGCGCTCGATCGACCATTTTCTGCCGCGACACCAAGTAGCTTTTCAAACTCATGCAGCCGCAGATTTCTCCCAAAAGCAGGCGGCGATGCAATCGCTATTTCCGCCGCGCGCGCTTTGCTGGCCGCGAGGGATGGGACAAATCTTTTACACAAAATGTCTGGAACCCGTGCCGCGTGTGACGTGTCGTAGATCAACGGCGCGGGGCGACTCGCGTCATCGGTCGTCCTCCACCGAAGGTTGCCCTGTTATGAAAAAGTTCAGCTTGCTCTTCCTCCTCGCGCTCGCCCCGCTGGCCCTCGCGCAAACCCCGCTCCCAGCTCCCGAGCCGACTCCACCGCCCTCGCGCGAGAAAACGATCTACGTCCCGTACGAAAAACTGCGCGACATTTTCGAGAATGAAGGCCGCGGTGTGTTCCTTCCTTAGTGACTGTCTAAAAAAGGCTGAGTTACAGTAATTTTAGTACTTGTACTTTTTGGAGGAATGAGGTGGAAAGCTTGGGATGCCGACCAAAGAACCCTATCCCAGTGATCTCACCGACGCCGAATGGAAGCTCTTGGA
>JANXWU010000181.1 GCA_025350985.1 Spartobacteria bacterium
GCGCGCGGGATCTACGATTTCACTTTGCATCGCACACCGCATGGACGGGCTATCTCCACGTGTTGTTGAACCGCTATTCTTTTCCCGCAACGCCTTGTCGGGCGAGCTGCGGGAGGAAATTGCCGCCCATCGTCCCAAGCCCTGCCTTTTTCCACACCGGGCCAACCTTTTCGCATGAAGTAAAAACAGACGATTTGACCATAAGCTTCCGCGCGAAGGTCACGGTGCTGACGACTCTTGGCCTGGAGCGAGAGTCAATCGCCCAGCCACGGTTTCCGCGGCGAGGGAACCGAAGGGAGGTGGGAGCGCGAAGTATGGGCGAGGCGAATAATGCCGTTCGGCAACAGCGCCTTGGTCGTGAATATTTCGCGGCCGTCCCCTGTCCTAGAAAGTAATATGAAAAAATTTACCAGCTTATTGATTAGCTGTTCGCTCGTGCTCGCGGGAGCTGCCTTGGCGCAACAGCAGGAAGATCCGTTAAACCCAAAGACCAAGGTTCCCGATAAAGGCAAGGGCCATGCTGATGCCAAGCCGGGGGCGTCCGAGGCGAAGCCGCCCGTCGCAGTCCCGGAGAATCCGGGAGCGAAGAAGCACGCGCCCGCCTCCAAAGGGGAGAAGGACGCGGTGAAAGCGCCGGAAACCCGAACGACCGAGAAGCCCGTGGACAATCCTTCGAAGCCTCATCCCGCGGGGAAGGCGGAGCATTCCAAAGCCACGCCGAAACCCGAGACGGTCCCTGACAAGCCAGCGGATGTTTCCACTCCGCCGACAGCAAAGAAGCATGAGAAGAACACGAAGGAGACGAAGGCAGCCGACACCACGAAGACCTCCCCGGCTCCGGCCACCGCGGCTCCATCCGCCGCACCGGGCGAGCAGCCAAAGACTCCGGCAGCCGCGGCGAAGAAGCCTGACCCGCAGAAGGTCAAGGAGATCAGAACTGAGCATGCGAATTTCCATGCCCAGCCCAAGCCCGATCAGGTTCCGGCGGTCACGTTCAACGAAAGCCGTCGGATCGAAGGAAGCGATCAGTGGCAGGGCGCGCAGTATGAAGTATTCCGCTCCTACCGCCCGGAACGTCATGACGAGGGCTGGTATCGGTCGCACTACGACCACGTGGAGCTGGTTGGCGGCGGTTACTACTATCAACGCGATGGCTACTGGTATCCGGCTTGGGGTTACAAACCTTCCGCCGAGTATTATACCTATGATGGGCCGATCTATGTCGGTCATCGCGCCGTGCCGCCGGACCGGATAATCGCGGATGTGCAGGCCGTGCTCAAGCACATGGACTATTACCGGGGCGAAGTGGACGGATTGCTCGGGCCGTTGACGCGGGAGGCACTCACTGGCTATCAGAACGATCATGGGCTGGCCCGGACAGCGGCGATCGACGAGCCGACGCTCGATTCCCTCGGGATGTAGCAAAGTTTAACCAAAGCCGCCGGGGCAAATGGATGCCTCGGCGGCTTTTTGTTTTTCCACGGCGTGCCCGCCTCCACGGAATCGGTGGGGTCGTGAAAAAGGCGGCGATGTCTTCCCCAGAACGCCTTTGAAGTTTCCCCGGAGTTGTCGGGTGATGAGCCCGCGCGGATCGAGACAACAAAAAACCCCGCGCGCCGAGGCGTCGCGGGGTTTTTGAAAGCAGCGGAAGGTTTAGGCCTTCGGGGCGCTGGCTTCGCTCACGGTGCTGATGTCTTCCGCACCCGCATCTTTGAAGATGGCCTTGGCGCGGTCGAGTCGGTCGCCGTCCTCGGCATGAGCGGAGATGAGGTAGTTGCCCTTTTTGAGCTTTTCCTCGTAGCGCTTGGCTTCGATCTCGGGAATGCCGAGGCCGATCAGGCCGCCGACAATGCCGCCGGTAGTCGCGCCCAAGGCCGCGCCGCTGAGGGCAGCCATGATCGGGCCGGCGGCGATGAATGGGCCCACGCCAGGAATGGCCAGCGCGCCGATGCCAGCGAGCAGCCCAAGCGCGCCGCCTGCGACGCCGCCGGTGGTGGCACCCGCGGTCACGCCTTCGGAGGCTTTGCTCGATTTAACGTGGCCGAAGTCACCCGTGCCCGCGGTGTCGGGCATGAGGACGGAGATGTCGGAAGAAGCGAAGCCCTGGGATTGCAGGCGCTCGACGATGGTGGTCGCCTGGCCTTGTGTGGTCGCGATGCAGAATGCGGATTTTGACATGGTGTTATAGGTGTTGGTTGGTGGTTATTTCTTCGGGTGAGCGGCTTTGACTTCGAGCTGATTGTCCACTTTGTCCTCGCCGGCGGCCGCCTTGGCGATTTTCTCGATCTTCATCTTTTCTTCCTCGCTGTGGACCGGACCGCGCAGCGTGACTTTGCCGTCGGCGGTGATGATCTTGACGTTCTTGGCCGTCATGGTCAGTGCCTTGTCTTTGACGACCGCCTGACGGATGTCCTTGGTGATTTTGATGTCTTCCGGTTTGTTGGATTGGTCGCCGGGGGTTTTAGTTTCTCCGGCGCGATCACGCTCATTTTTCTTCGTGTTGTCGGCGTCGGGGGTCTTCTCATCGGCGCCCAGCGAGGTGAAGCTTAGGAGGGCAGCCGAGGCGCAGGTTAGGAGGGTTCGTTTCAAGTTTGGTTTCATGGGAAAATGCCAGGGTTGCGGCAGGGCTGATACGCCTGCTGTTGCGAGCGCGGCTGTTGGCCACTCGTTGGGAGATGAGAATCGGGTATTGCCCTACCCTCGACGCGTGCTCTCCCCGTGGCGAGGCGGCGACCCGCCGTTCGCTGTTCAGGCCCTACTCACTTCGGCGGCACGGCCACCTTTTTTGCGTCGAAATCCTTCCAGAACTCTGCGGCGGTTTGCTTCGGCTGCTGGAGTTTCAAGTTCCACTCGTAGGAAATCATAGAGATCTTCGGATGATTGCGGAGTTTCTCGACGTCCTTAGCCGCCACCGGCAGCCGCACGGTTTCGAGCGTGGGAACGTCGGCCAGCGGCGAGACATCCGTGATGGGACAGTCTTTGAGGTAGGCCATCTTGAGCGGCATCTTGCGCACCGCGGAGATGTACCGGACCGGAACGCCATCGAGATAGAGGACTTCCAGCGGCGCGTCGCGCAGTGGGGAAATGTCGGAAACCCGCACGGAGGGAAGAGCGTGAGTTGTTTCAGCGGTGCGCCAGCCAGCGGCGAGAGGTCGCGGAGCAAATTCTGGTAGGCCACAAATCTCGTGACCGCCACGCCGCGCAACTCGGAGATGTCGGAGACTTTCAGTGCTTTCGAAAGGTCAACGGAAAGCTGGCCATCCTTGTCGAAGGAAAAGTGCGGAAATTATCTCCGGGGCATTGCCCTGAGCGATGAGGCTCTGGCGGAATTTTTCGAGCTGCGTCTCCATCGGCACCTGCTTCGCGAGGCGGTCGTTCTCTTTCCAGAAGTCCGCGGCGAGGGGAACCTTTTTCCACTCCTCGCCGTAGGCGCCAAATCCTCGGTTGCCGATGCGTTTGAGAGCTGGGTGTTTTTTGAGAAAAGCGATGTCGGAGATGCGCCTAGGAAGCAGCACGTTTTCGAGTTTCGTGCAGTCGGCGAGCGGGGTGAGATCCTTCACGGGGGAGTTGCAAATGATGAAGGTCTTCAACGGCAGTCCGCGCAGCGGAGAAATGTCGGTCAGGAACCTGGAGTTTTCCGCCTATCGATTCCACGAAGACGATCCCATCTTTTTCAGCAATGGTTTGCGCCTCACCTGCCGCAATGGCGAGAAACTGAACGGCCATCAATTCCACGACACGCCGGAAGCCGACTTCACTACCTACGTCTGGCTTTATCAATGGTAGCCCCCTGGGCACTTTCATAACAAACATGAACCGCCGCAAAGCGTTTGCCACCGTCACGAGTGCCGCCCTTGCAACCGTTTGTGGCTCCGCACTCGCCCAGGAGCGCGGCACCAGCGAGCCGACCGCTCGCTTGCGCACGTTCAGCGGGATCGGAAAAGAACGACCCATCCTTGAAACAGGTAAGGAGGTTGAACTTTTCCGACATGACGGAGCCGGATGCCTCACTCACATGTGGTTCGCGATGAACGTCCGAACTCGCGTCCGGGTCTATGTGGACGGAGAAAAGATTACCGTCCATCGACATGGCGCTCGATTTCGGCCACGGCTTCAATCACGGCGGACCGCCGGCCCCGTGGGGCGTTTCGCAGTTCGGCCGGAATGGTGGCATCTATAACACCTACCGCATTCCATTCGGAACCAACGTCCGCGTATGTGTCGTGCCATCGACTGCGGTCTTTGACACGGATACCGGCCGCAACGCGTGGTGGATCATCCGTGGAACCGAGGGTCTTCCTATCACGCTCGGCAGCGTGCCAATTCCGGTTTCCGCGCGACTCCGTCTTTATCGGCTTGAAAGTTATCACGCCAAACCACTCGAAGAATTCGCGCTCTGCGATGTCCGAAGCTCCGGCGCTCTTTATCAGGTTACACTTGGGGTAACGGGTGAAATGCCGCTCGGAACATGGGAGGACCAAAGCTATCAGGAAGGCTGCGTTCGCGCATATACCGGCGGCTCGACGCAACCGGAGTTTCTTTCCTCTGGATTAGAGGATTACTTTGTAAGTTCTGGCTACTTTTACCATCATAAGCTCTTCCAACTTCGATCTCTGGCCTTACCCACCTTGATGTGGAAAAGAACCGCTTTACGGCCTACCGCTTCCACGACGACGACCCCGTCTTTTTCCACCGCGGCCTGCGGCTTACCTTGCGCTGTGGCGAGAAACTGGGCGACCAGGTTTTTCACAACGCTCCCGCTGCCACCTACGATGCATACCTCTGGCTTTACGAATGGGCATAATCGTTCTGATGGCGCCGTCAACCGCTCGCCTGCCCGTGAAACCAATCCCTTGCTTGATCTGCACTCTGCTGTTTCTCCTAGTCATCGCGGCTGGCAGTGATGCAGCAGAGACAGACCATATCAATGCGGCGGGTTTTGGCGACGCCGCCGGCCTCTTCACCTCGCAAGGGCAGACCGGCTCAACGACGCTGACGCCTATTCCGAAATCGCTCGAGCGGCGACTCGATACCACGCTTTGCTCCATCTTTTCGCACACGGCGTTTTCAGCGCTAAACGACGAAAACCGCGACCGACGACGACACGAGCGAGGTGTAAAGCACGCGCCAAGAAACGGGGTTACTTTACACACCTTCGGCATTGCGATGAAGTTCCGCTGAAGCCCGCGAAGGCAGCGTTTATCGGGCTTTAGGCTCACGGGTGGCTTCGCAGATGGTGCGGATGGCCGAGCCACCGACGGTGAGCGACTTGAGCGGACCGCCAATCGCGAAGGAGGCGTCGCGCACGTCGGTCTGCACGGTCAGCGCGCCGAGTGAACCGGTGAGCGTGCTGAGTAAATCGGCCGCGCCGGTGCTGAGCCCGAAGCTGCCGAACGAGGCGGCGCTCAGGCTCTTCACCGCGACATTTCCCGGCACGCCGGTGCCCGCATCGACCGACCCGAGATCGCCGTGAATCGACACCGCGCCCAGCCCGACGCCGTTCGCTTTGATCGAGCCCCACGCTCGCAAAGCCATCGCCATTTTTCGTGAGCTTCGCCGTCACGGAAATGCCGGTGCCCGCCGCCGCGGCGATGCCGGTGAGGTCGATCATCGAGAGCATGCCAACGCTCTCGACGAGCACCGTGCCGACGTTCGCCATCGTCAGGATTGGGGCAGTGAATTTCACCGTCACGAGGTCGGCGTCGATGTCCGTGTAAGTCGCGATCTTCGGGCTGACGAAATGCGCCGCGGCGTAAACCGGCGCCGACGGCGTGTCCACCGAATCCTTGCTAACAATATGCACGTCGCTGGTGATCCCGAGCGGCGCGATGTCCGTCGCGACCAGGGGAAGGATGCTCCGCCGACTTTGATCGAGCCAATTTTTTCGGCCATGAAGCGATACGAATCCGTGCCGCCAAAAGTCCCGCGCACCTGCCCGCTGATGCTGCCGATCGCGCTGAGGATCGGCGTCCCGGTGCCGGTGAAGGTGTCGTCGTCAGCGCCGGCGAGATTGCTCCCCGCCCACGTTGGTCCCTGCGGCGAGGCGACTGCTGATCCAGTCGCCCACGACTTTGACGGAGCCAATTTGCGCATCGGGGTTCGACGCGATGACCGGAAAGCCGATGTCGTAGTCGCCGAGGATTTGCGCGAATTCCGCGCGTCCGCCGACTTCCACAGACTTGATCGCGAAGTTGGTCGCGCCGGGGAATTCCTGGCCGTGCGCGAGGATCGTCGCGGCATTGGTGGCGTTGCCGATGAGGCTGCCGCCGACTTTCACGGAGCCGATGTCGAATTTCGCGACGACCGCGCCGCTATTGTCGATCCCGCCGGAGCCGGTCGCAGTGCCGGCGATGTCCTCGGGCACCTCAATTGACGGTCTGGCTTTCCCGCGTCTCCTGTTTTGGATCACAGGTTGGGGTCGGGATATCCTAGACCGTTACCTTCTGTATCCTCCAGCACCGTGGGGGTGGCGGCGTTGCCGCCGCGATCCTAGCCGGTGAGCAGGAGGACCGGAGTGCCCGCCCTCCATTTCCTCCCAGAGGATGTCGGTGATTTGCCGGCCAACGAGCTTCGCGTAATGCTGGCGCTCATGCCGCGATCTTCCGGGTGCGCCGCCGATCGACGCGAGCGATGAAGTGCATCTTGCCTTGATGAAACGCGGCGGCAGGTTGCCCGTTAGGTCTTCATATTCACCCTGGTCCCAGACTATTACAGTCCCCGCGCCATAGTTGCCCCGTGGGATTGTCCCCTCGAAGTCCGCATATTCGAGCTGGTGGTCCTCGACGTGCATGGCGAGGCGCGCTTCCCGGGGTTTCGTCGTCGGTCCTTTCGGCACCGCCCACGACCGCAACACGCCCTGCATTTCCGGCCGGAAAACCAGCGGTCGCCGGCAATGGCAGGGCCGTCAACCCGCCCGGACATGAATCGCGCTTGGCGGACCAAGGTCGCGAAATCGCCGCACCCATCGGCAGTTTTGATGAGTTCATTGTGCCGGTGAGAATGATCGAAATAATGGTGCATTGAAAATCATGGAGTGTCTTTGTTTCTAAGAGTAGTTTGCTTTGAACAAAAATGTACTTTTGCAAACCCAATGAAACGCCTGATGAGATTTCGCAAGCGTGGCAAAATGTTTCGCTAGCTTGCAGCAATGCATACCAAGGTAACGCATCAACACACCCACCTCCGCGTTGAAAGACGGAATATGCGAGAGTTAGCCCTCACTCCACCTG
>JANXWU010000213.1 GCA_025350985.1 Spartobacteria bacterium
GTCGAGTTGAAGCTGGACAGTGCTCGCCGCCTGCTGCGCAGCCGCCCTGGCGGCTTTGTCTGCGGCGGTCTTGGGTTTAATTGTCATTGAAATGGGCTTTTAATCGTAGCAGATAATCTAGTCGGTAAAGCGAATCCGGGCTTTTACCTGCGAAGTCTTGCGCACCTTGCGCGCCACGCAGCCGCCCTCGCGCGAACCGAGGGCGTCAGTGTTCCCCTCGATCGAGGCAAACGAGCCGCCGATGGCTTTGGACGTGGCGATGCCGCAGTGATGGAAGTTGAAGATGATGATGTCGCCGGGCAGGATGTCGTCGTCCGGGTCGCGGCGCGTCTGCGTGCTGTTGTCCTGCGCAAGCGACCATTCTTCCAACGCCCACGCGCCCGCGGTCGTGGGTCGCTTGAAAGTAAGGGTGCGTGGTTTGTTTGCTCCAAGCCATTCAAGCATTGCCCCCCGAACACACCAATCCACGAACGCCGCGCACCATGCCCACGGCTCATGCGGGGGAAGGTTGGTGGCGGACTTGTATTCGTCCACGCGCGGCCCCTTGTTGGAGCCGTTAATCTCTTCAACGCCGACCTCTTTGGCGGCGATGACAGGAAGGAGTTCGGCGAGTTTTTTCATGGTCGTTTTATCGCTGTTACAAGGGTTGTTTGCGGACTCATTTGCGGGTGTAGTGCTCGCCTTTGGCGTTCTTCTTGCGTGGAAGCCTCAACTTCTCGCGCGTCCCTTATTGCGTCCGCCACTCGCGCAAACGCAAACAGAAAGCCAACCGCCGTCAGAACTAAAACAATGATGGGTGTGTCCATAATTGCCGGTATTTCATGAGCTACTTGGAAATCAGGAAGAGCGGCAGCGCTATCAGCCCGGCGAAGCCGAGAAGGAGTAGGATGGCGAGGACGAGGCTCTTGGTTTTCGGGCTCATTTTGCCATTTTAATGATGCCGAATGGACAGCCGGGCGTGCCGCAGCGAAGCACTAGCTCTTTGAAGGCGGTCAGGTGCCCAACTTGCTCTGAGAGCTTCACGATCTGGACTTGCATTTCGGAGTTGGAAGCATGTAGCGACTGCCGATCCATACTGCCCTTCTCAAATTGGGTTTTCATCTGGACGAAGAGGATTTTCACCACAAAGCATAAGGCCGCAGTCACCGAGCTAATGCCCGTCAGAAGAATGTTTTGGACCTCCATGATTACTGTTTGATTTCTTCCAGAAGAAGGTAGGTGTCCGACCCGGTTCCGCCGAATGAGCCGAGCTGATTAGAGGGACCGTAGCCGACGGTCACCAACTGGGTGCCAGCGGAGCCGCAGCGGACGTTGAAGGTGACGGGGGATGTCGTGGATACGGCGTATTCGCCGCAGAAAGTGACGCTACAGTATAGATCGTTAATCGAGAACCCTGTGTTCTTGATCTGCGTGAAACCAGTGGTTAAGGAGTTAGTGTCGCCGCTCTTGAAAAGCGCCGCGATCATCGTCAGCGACGTGCCCGACGAGACGGCGGAGAACGTGCCTTTGGCGAAAAAAGTGCATCGAATCTTGGACGTGGCGTAGATTGGCGTGATGGACAGCGATTTCACCAAGTCGCCCTCTGTGCTCTGAGGGTAGGTGCTGTCGAAAGGGATGTAGGTGGTGCAACTCAAGAACCCGACAAGTATTCCGATCTTGCTTTGCAGAGTCGCGCCGACCGGCACCAGCGCCGCCGTGAGGGCCGCAATCGCGGCCGCGGTCAGCTTGACGTATTCAATGGATGCGTCGGTGATGTTGCTTCCGTTGATGCCGGGGATGATTCCCAAGGCGGTCCAGTTGGTTGCCGAGAAGGTTCCGTCACTCGTATGCGCCACGATGCATAGGTAGAGCGTGGCGGTAGCCACGACGATTACTTGGTTGCCGACCGCGTAACCGGTCAGCGGAAGCCATACGGACGGCATGGCGAGGCCGCGCTTCGCCTCTTGGCTGAGGGCGTCCAGCCCAACGACGCCGTTGCGCACCGCGCCATCTTCTCGCTGAATTTCAGATAGTCGTGAAACGAGGTTGGCTGTGGAGAGCGCAACGGCGTCAAGCTGTGCGTCAAGTTGTGTCCCCGGCTGTTGCACAGTCGGACTTGCGGCGGAGAAATCCGTGAAGCTGTAGGACCTGGCGTAGGGAGTCGGGGATGCGGACATTACTTAGAGGGCTTGGACGAATCGGAAAAATTCGCACGCTGCGCAGCTGCACCCGTCGCCTGCGCGCCTTGCGGTTTCGCCTGTTTGCGGTTGCGGCTCTGGCGCGGAAGCGTTGGCGGGAGGCTCTGCGGTTGCCGCCGAAGGCGGCACGGATCGAAATGGCGCGAGCGCTACATTCAGTTCATCGCGGAGGCTTTGCGCGTCTTCGACTGAAAGGAAGCGTACGCCGTGTTGGTTCGCGACTTTGATTTTCACTGAAGCCCTGAAGGGCGACTGTGGAGCGAGGTCTGTATTACTGGTCATTTGATGGTTTTCATTGGTGTTGTATTCGGGTGGCGGATTCACCAATGGGCGAAAGTGTCAGCGAATGCAACAACGGAGTTGTGGTCCGGGGAAACTTTTTGAAAATCCGAAATTTTGTCGGAGGGCTCGACGACGTTTTCGCCGCGCGCGCGCGGCCCCTACCGGCGGGGCCGGTCGGTCGGTCGGTCGGTCGGTCGGCAGACTGGCAGACTGGCGGCCGCGGCAGATTGTTACTGCCTCAGCGAGGCAGTAACAATCGAGCACTAGCCTTGATCGCGCGCGGAATCGAGCGCGGAATCGAGCGCAACGCTCGATACCGACTCGACCTCGATTTCGACGACGCGCGCGGCGCGGAGCCGCTTCTCACTTTCCACGATGAGCCTATCGAGTTCTCTCAGGCTCATTTCGGACAATGGTTTTTCCTCATCGAGTATCCCATCACTCAGCGCGCGCGCTGCGAGTCCGTGGCCGCTCGCTTCTAGGATCCATTTAGCGCATTGAAACCGCACTTGGCCTTTTTGACCCTTATCAATCATGATCTCCATCATGGTATCGAGTGCTAGAGATGCACAATTCCCATGAATGTATTTTTCACGCTCTTCGCGCAGCGCGGCAATCACATGCGGCAGTAGCATGAGCCGAG
>JANXWU010000246.1 GCA_025350985.1 Spartobacteria bacterium
AAAGAAAACCGGTAGCAGTGAGATGCTCATTTCGTTCTGCATCGTTCGCCGCTGGGATCAGATCACCCGCTAACTGCTCACAGATAAACTGATTGTAAGGCTTGTCCTTGTTTATCGCATCGATCACATAGTCGCGATACCAGTTCATGGAGTTTCCGCGCGGCGTCGCGGCGATTCTTTTCACGGCTTACACGCTGATGGCCGTGTGGGGCGTGGTGATGTTCCGCTTGCGGCGGACCGGACGCGCTTACATTTCGCTCTGGTATCTGTTCGCCGGTTTCCTGTGGTTCCCGTGGCTTTACGCGGCGGCCTACCTGACCATCAGCGTCTTCCATCCGCCGGGCGTCATGCCCGCGCTGATCAATGCATGGTTCGTTCAAAGCCTGCTCGGACTTTGGTTCGGCTCCATCGGTCTCGCCGCGATTTATTATTTCATTCCAAAAGTCACCAACCGGCCGATGCACAGCTACCACCTGGCGAGCGTCGGCTTCTGGTCGTACGCGCTATTTTTCGGATGGACGGCGATGACGCGTTTGAGCGGCGGGCCGGTGCCCGCATGGAGCGTGACCGTCAGCATCGCGGCGACGATTTTGATGCTCATCCCGATTGCGACCGTCACCGCGAACTACGCGTTCACGATGCGCGACGCGCTCGAAACCGTCCACACCAGCCCGACGATTCGCTTCGTGTTTTTTGGCGCGGTGGCTTGGAGCATCGCGGGTGTTTTGGCGATGCTCGGTTCGCTGCGGTCGGTTGATCGGATCACGCATTTCACGACTTGGAGTTCCGGCTGGACGCATCTGATGCTTTACGGCTTTTTCACGATGACGATGTTCGGCTCGATGTACTACATCGTGCCGCGTCTGGTGGGTTGTGAATGGCTCTCCTCGACGTTCATCCGCCTGCATTTTTGGGGCTGCGCTTACGGCATCGCATTCACCTGCGCGCTGCTGCTGCTCGGCGGTCTGGCGCAAGGTTCCGCGTGGGCTGACCCCGATCAGGATGCGCTGCAATCGCTGCGGCCGTTTCTGGTGGGACGCACGGTCGCGTGGGGATTGCTGATCATGGGGCATCTCATCTTCGCGCTGCATTTTTTGCTGATGATCCTGCGGCTCGGCCGTCCCGGTGGTGAGCCGACCTTGCTGGGTCACACGGAGGAGCACGCATGAACAAGCCGACGTTTTTGTTTGCGGGAATTTTTGCGTCGTTCGCGTTTGCGTGGTGGGGCATGGCGATGGTGCCGCACCGTCAAATGGCCGAACTCCAGCCCCAGGTCGATGAGGACACCAACGAAGCCTACCCGGTGAACATGGGCGGCGCGCACAACGCCGGTCGCGACATCTACATTGCGAATGGATGTCAGGTTTGTCACAGCCAGGAAATCCGCGACGCGCACAATGGCTCCGACCTCAAGCGCGGCTGGGGCAAGCGCCGCACGGTGCCGCTCGATTATTTTTACGATCAAAACGTCGTGCTCAGCCAGGTGCGCATCGGTCCAGACCTCGCCAACATCGGCGCGCGCAAGGACGAAAAGGACGCGGCGAAATACACCGCGGCCTGGCATTACCAGCACCTCTATTACCCGCGCTACACCTCGCCGGAATCGAACATGCCGGCGTATCGCTACCTCTTTGACAAGCGCAGAGTCACCGGCGAGCGCGCGGTCGATGCGCTCAACGTCGAAGTCGAGGACGGCTGGCAAATCGTCCCGAGTGCGCAGGCGAAAACGCTGGTGTCGTATTTGCTCGCGCTCGACCGTTCGCACGAACTCAAGAAATCCGCCGCACCCGCACCGGCAGCCCCCGCAGCCGCGGCACCCGCCACCAAATGAGTCAGCCTGAAGATTTAAAA
Source organism: Spartobacteria bacterium (assembly GCA_025350985.1). Taxonomy (GTDB): domain Bacteria; phylum Verrucomicrobiota; class Verrucomicrobiia; order Chthoniobacterales; family Chthoniobacteraceae; genus JANXWU01. The sequence goes on from JANXWU010000246.1 coordinate 1,852, forward strand.
ACAGCGGCCTCGCATCACAGCGGCGAATACGCGGACTACCGCGAAAATCTCGACGTGACGCAAGTTCACGCCGCTGTCGAACGCGAGCATCGCGAGCCCGAGGTGGGCGTCGTACCTGTGCCCGTGTGGCTGATGGCCGTGAGCGGCGTGGCGTTGTTCGCGGCGGGCGCATATCTCGGCATGTTCAACGGCGGATTTCGCGGCGATGTTTACAACGAACGCGAGTCGTCGGCCGGGACGTTGTTTGAGGAAAAGGCGATTGCGGGGGGCGGTGCGGAAACCGCGGCGGTGGCGCAAGACCCGAAAGTTCTCGGGCAAAAACTTTACGGCTTAACCTGCCAATCCTGCCATCAACCTGCCGGCACTGGTTCACCGGGAAGCATTCCGCCCCTCGCCAAATCGGAGTGGGTGAACGGCGGGTCGAAGCGGTTTTTGATGATCGTGCTCAAAGGGGTCGTGGGGCCGATTGATGTCGCGGGCGGGCATTACAACAATCCGGCGATGGTCGGTTGGGAAAACAATCCGGCGGTGAAGGATGAGAAAAAACTGGCAGCCATTTTGACTTACGTTCGTTCGGCTTGGGGCAACACCGGCAGCCCGATTTCCGCCGAACAAATCGCGGCGGCGAAGAAAGAATTCGCCAATCAAAAACCGCAGTATCCGGTCGCGGAAGTGACCGCCGTTCCCGCCGACGCGGAAGTCTCCGGCGGAGCAGGGGATGCCGCGCCCGCAAAAGCTCCATGACGAATCGAAGCACTCGCGCTATTTTTTCCAACTCTCCAAAAACCATGAACACGACCAAATCCCTCACCCTCGGCGCGGCCATGCTCGCGCTGCTCACTGGCGGCCTCCGCGCGGATGTCACCGGCAAAATCACGCTCAAAGGCACGCCTGC
>JANXWU010000324.1 GCA_025350985.1 Spartobacteria bacterium
CTCTGGGCCTACAGCGTCGATGCCGGCGGACGGCTGCAAATGCGCGCGCAGGAACATCCGCCAGCCTATACGCGCCGCTGCTTCGTGTTGGTGCGCTCGACTTTGCAGTTTCGAAAATTTGTCCAATTCGATGCGCGCCAGCCGAAGCTCGATGAAGCGAGTTGCCGCCGGTTGCTGCGCACGATTTCGCGCGTGCCGGTCTGGCTGCCGCAAATCGGACAAAAAATCGTCGTGCCCGGCTACGCGGACTTGCGTTCCTTTTCCGAGGCGAACGCCAAGCTGTGCCAGGACGAACTCGGCGCTTGGTGGCCGAATTATTTCCGGTTCGGCAACTGGCGGATGGCGATGCCGTTTCCCCGCGCTGGCCAGGCGAAGCTCGCGCGAGAGTTAAAAAACGAGATCGACCGTGGACAAATCCGCGCGGTTTTCCTCACGCGCTTCCGTCCGATCAACCACTGTCTGATCGTGTACGATTACCGGACACAAAAGGACGGTCGCAGGGTGTTCCTCGCCTGCGATCCGAACGACGCCCAGCATCCGCGCCCCCTCACTTACGATGGCAGGACGCGGAGCTTTTCCCTGCCGCCCACGTCGTATTTTAACGGCGGCGTGGTGAACGCGGCACCGGCCTACGTCTCGCCGCTCCGTTGAGGAGTTGAAAATAAATCCGTCGGGCGCGAACTTCCTTCGCGCTCTTCACGGTAAAATTAGAAAACTTCGTCACGGGGATAATACGGAATCCCCGCTCCCGCTGCGTTCCAAAAGCTCCGGCCACTCTCCACGTCGTCCGCATCGCCGCCGAAATTTAGCCGCCCAACCTTTCGGGCACGCTAATAGCTATCGCACTGCTGAACATGAATGCAGTGTCCCAAGACGAGCAGGAGCAGATTCTTCAAACGATCGAGATGTTTGAAGTCATCACGCAATCCAACCCGAAGGACCAGCAGTCGCTGGAGATTCTGAAGGAGGCTTACGGGAAATTGGGGCGCGAAAAGGATGCGCACGCCATCGCCCGCCGGCTCGCGGAAGTTTACTACGATCAGGGCAACTACTCGCTCGCACTGCTCGAATACGAAAACCTGCTCAAACAGGAACCGGACGCGCCGGAAATCCTCGCGCGGTTGGGCGAAGTGGAAGCGAAGCTGAATGAAGCCGGCGCGAACGGCAGCGGGGCCAAGAATGAGGACTCGGGCATCAATCTCGATTTCTCCGTCGTCGTCGAGCAAGACCCGACGCTCATCACCACGGCGGCCACTCGCCGGGTCAATACCACGACCACGCCGGAAATGGCGGAGGCGCTCGCGAATGACGGCAACGACGCGATGGCCAAGTTTTTAATCCAACACCGCATCGCGCCGGAAAACGTGGTGAACCAGGCGCTCGACCACGTCCGCCGCGTCAACGCGAATCTCACCGGACAGGCGCTCGCGGATTCGCTCATCGACGAGATTGTGAAAAGCCGCGTCGTCGAACTGGAGCCGCTTTTGTCGGGAATTTTGGACCGCTCGAAGTTCGCGTATGTGCCGCTCGAATACTACGACGTGGACCGGCAGGTGGTGAAAATGCTGCCCGAAAACCTGACCCTCGGGCGGTTAATCGTGCCGTTCGACATCATGAGCCGGACGATCATGGTCGCGATGGCCAATCCCTTCGACGCGCCCGGCAAGGAAGCCGTGCAGCAGCTTCTCGACTACAACGTCCAATGGCATCTCGCCGCCCCTTCTGCCATCGCGCAAATCCTGCGCGACGCCTACCGCCTCGACGCCCGCGACTAATTTTTCCATGAGCATCAAATCCTTCGGCGAACGCATCGCGGATGTCCTCATCGAGGACGGACTTCTCCTGCCCTCGCAGCTCGAGGAGGCGATGGACATGCAGAAAAAGCAGGGCGGTCGATTGCTCAAACTGCTAACGGAAAAACAGTTCGTGACCGAGCAGGACATGGTCATCTCGATGGGCCGGTGCCTCGACACGCCGCCGATCAATCTTTCCAAAGTCCGCATCCCCGAGGACGTGATGGAACTGGTGCCGAAGGAAATGGCGCGCGCCTACAAACTTTCGCCCGTCTGCCGGCTCGGAAACAAACTTTTCGTCGCAATGGCCGACCCGTTGAACGTGCTCGCGCTCGACGATTTGAAGCAGCGCACGAAGATGGAGGTCGTCGCGATGATCACCACCGAGCGTTCGGTGTTGGATGCCATCAGCGGCGTGAATGCGCCAGGGCAGGCGATGGAGGACATGCTGAAAGAGGCCGCCAACGCGAGCGAGGCGGAGGTGGTCGAGCAGAAGCGCGAGGACATCGATCTCGACAAACTCGCCGTCGAAAGTGAGGACGCGCCCGTCGTCAAAATCGTCAACCTGATCCTCGTCCAAGCCTTGAAGGAAAAGGCGAGCGACATCCACATCGAGCCGTTCGAGCGCACGCTGAAACTGCGCTACCGCGTGGACGGCGCGCTGATCGAAGCCAGTTCGCCGCCCAAAGCGCTGCAACTGCCCATCGCCTCGCGCATTAAAATTCTCGCCGGCCTCGACATCGCCGAGCGCCGGCTGCCGCAGGACGGCCGCTTCCGCATCCGCGTCGCGGGCAAGGAAGTCGATTTGCGCATCTCGGTTTTGCCGACGGTCTTCGGGGAAAAAATCGTCATCCGTCTGCTCGACAAGAGCGCGCTCTCCGGCTCGGTCGAACAGCTCGGCCTCGACGAGTTCACGCTCGGCCGTTTCCAAAATGCCATCGACGCACCGCACGGGATGATCCTCGTCACCGGCCCGACCGGCTCGGGAAAAACGACGACGCTTT
>JANXWU010000390.1 GCA_025350985.1 Spartobacteria bacterium
CACGGCGAAATTTTGCAAGACCACGGCAAATACATCACGATCTATCGCCAGGTCGGTGAAGATCTTTGGAAGGTGGCGCGGGACATGTGGAATTCCGACAAGCCGGCTTTTTCCGCCGCGCTGCTGTCCTGACCTTCGACAGTGGCTCAGTTTGAAAAAGCGCGTGTCATTCTGAGCGAAGGCTTAGCGGAGTCGAAGAATCTCTTGAATGGTTTTGTGGCGTGCCGCTGCACGGGGAGGGCAAGAGATTCTTCGACTCCGTTCCGTTCGCCGGTGGCGAACTCCACTTCGCTCAGAATGACACGCGGATTTTTAACTGAGCCAATGGCCTGACCTTGGAAGCCTCGGGGCCAGGCACCCGGGCTTGTCGATGCCGCTTGAGCCGTCGTTCACGACACGCGCTTCAACCCAAACCGCGCCCGCTTCTTCCAGATGAAAAAGGTCTGGTCGCACCGAGAGCAGCGCCGGAGGGGGAGCATCAGGGCTAGCATGACCGCGGCTCCAATCAACGCGCCAGCCACCGCCTCTGGAATGAATTCGATTTGAAAAAATCGGTTCACTTCTAGAAAAGTGCCCAAGGCGGCACCGATCAGCAGCGCGAGAAAAGTTGCTCGATGCAACTTGAAAGTACGCGGGTAATTGCAGTGGGGACAGAAGCGCATGGGGGAATGCAGCGGAGAAGGTATGGGTATTTTCCCCGAATGAAAAGGCTAATCTCCAAGCTGGCGGCTAAGGCCAGTCACAGCCGGAAAAGCGCGCCGAGTTTTTTACCGAGAATCCGCGTTGCGCCGAAAATGGTGAGCGCGAGAAAAGCCATCGCCCAGACGCCGAGCGCGGAGGCGATGAAGCGGCCTTCGCCCAGAAGCTGAAAGAGTTCGTAGATGGCCTTGGTGATCGGAAAATCGACGCTGCGTTGCGCGAGGATGAGCGAGTCGCTGACTTCGAGCATCGCGAAAGAAAACGCGAGCAAGCCGCCGGCGACGACGTTCGCGGTGATGAGCGGGAGCGTGATTTTGCGCAGCGCACGCAGGGGCGACGAGCCGAGATTTTGCGCGGCTTCCTCGAGCGTGACGCTCGTTTGCTGCAAGCCGGCCGCCGCCGAACGCACGACGTACGGCAACCGCCGGATGGCGTAGGCGATGATCAGCAAAGCCGTCGGGTCGCGCGTGGGATTGAGGAACGCAAATATTTTTCCCTCCTGCGTCATCGACATGTACCCGAACGCGAGCACCAAGCCCGGTACCGCGAGCGGCAGCATCGCGACCGCGTCGAGCAGATGCCGCCCTGCGTGCGTGGTCCGCACGACGACGTAGGCAATGGCGACCCCGAACACGAGATCGGCCATCGTCGAAAGGCTCGCGTATTTCAGGCTGTTGATGATCGAAGGGACGGTCAGGCTGTGGCCGAGCCCGTGTTCATAATGCGCGAGCGTCCACGAGTTCGGCAGGACGCTCTGGTACCAATCGCCCGCGAGCGAAACCAGGATGACGCCGACGTGCGGCATCAACGCGAGCAGCGTGACTCCGCCAAAAATCGCCGCGCACAGGAATCCGCCGAGCGCGCCGGCGGGTCGCGTCGCGCTCGCGGTGGTCGCTTTTCCCGCCGAGGCAAAATGCGCCCGCCCGAAGGCCAGTTTGCTGGCCAGGTAAAGCAGCGCCGTGCTGACGAGCGTCACGACGACGAGGGCGTACGGAAATGGATTTCCGGCGATCTCTTTGATGCCGTAAAATATCTGCACCGGCGTGACGCGCGCGTAGTCGAAAACCAGCGGCACGCCCAGCTCGGTGAACGCCCAGATGAAGACGATGATGCCGCCCGCAAACAGGCCGGGCATGATGAGCGGCAGCGTGATTTTGCGAAACTTGCGCGCGCCGGTGCAGCCGAGATTTTCCGCTGCCTCTTCCATCGCGGGGTCGAGATTCGCGAGCGCGGCGACGAGGTTCAGGTAGAGGATCGGGTAAAGGTGCAGCGCGTTGAGTGCGACCACGCCCCAGAAGCGTCCGCGTCCGAGCCAGTCGATCGTCGCGCCCGGCGAGAGCAGGCCGAGGTGATGCAGCAGCGCGTTGAGCGCGCCCATTTGTCCGAGCAGATATTTGATGCCGATCGCCCCGACAAACGGCGGCAGAATCATCGGCACGAGCACGAGCGCCGACAGGATTTTTTTACCCGCAAAATCAAATCGGTCGGACACGAAGGCGAGCGGGAGCGCGATGGCGAGCGTCACTGCCGTGCTGGCGACGGCGAGGAGAAACGCATTGCGCAGTCCTTCGAGGTAAATGCGATTGCGAAACACTTCGGCGACAAAGGCGAAGGTAAACGCCCCGTTTGCGTCGAAGAATGCGCCGCGGACCGTCTGGGCAATCGGCCACAGCAGGAAGCAGCCGAAGAAAAGCGTGGCGGCCGCGTAAACGAAATAGGTGAGCCGGCGGGACACGACGCGCCGAAGTTAAATTGCCGTTTGCGGCGAAGCGAGCAGAACGTGCAACCAACTTGGCTACATCAGCGCCTGCACCCAGTCCCGCGCCCACGCCGAAAACTCCACGCCATTTTCCAAAAACTCCCGTCCGAACAGCCGCCAGCTCACATGGCGCGACGCGACGATGAGCAGCAGGCTGAGGACGGCGACGTTCATGATGCCGATGATCACGAGTGAAAAAAACGTGCCGTGATAAGTCAGGTCGCTTTGCCCTTTGGGGATCATCCAAAGCGTAAAGGTGACGTGAAACGCCCACGTCAATCCGATGAGGGCAAAGAGCACCCGTCGGTAGTAAAAAATATCCCAAAACAAACTCGCGCCGCCCCAGAGCGCGATGACCAGCAGGCTGTAGATGGGGAAAAAATAGGGCGCGAGCGCGATCCAGAAATTGTGTTTGTCGGTGATGATGTGGCCGCCGCGGCTGCTGACTTTGAACTGGGAGACGCGCCCGCCCATCGCGACCACCCAGATGGCGTGCGTCAGCTCGTGGCCGAAGACGTAAATCAACACCGGTCGCGGCAGACCGAAAAAGATGATCGTCCACAAAACACAGCCGAGCGCAAAAAACCAAAATTCTTCCGTCGCCCAGAACGCGTGATGAATCGTCTCGCGGGAGAGACAGGTAAAAAACGTCTGCGTGAGCACGCCGGCCAGCGGGAGCAGGAAGATGCCGATGAGAAATTTGACCCACCGCGTCGGGACGGTGAGCGGCCGGCGCTCGCGACGCGCGGTGAAATACGACAGCACGCCGGGCGCGCCTTGCGACGCGTGCAATTTCTTGAGCTTGCTGTTTTTTCGCGGCGGCACGACCGGGCGTTTTTAGGTGCGCGTGCGCCGCGGGTCAACCTTCGGGAATAAAGC
>JANXWU010000465.1 GCA_025350985.1 Spartobacteria bacterium
TGCGGAGATCGTTTGCGAGGACTGCCATGGGGAAAAGTGGTGGGTTGAGGGTTTGGGAGTGGCGAGCGGGGAATGTGGCAGGCCGCCCCCTCGCACGCAAGCGGCGGATTTCTTCAGAAGTGGCTCAGTTAAAAAAAGCACGGTGTCATTCTGAGCGAAGTGGAGTGAACCGGAGCGAAGCGCAGGTTCTCGGAACGAAGTCGAAGAATCTCTTGCTCTTCCGTGCAGCGGCACGCCGGAAAACGATGCAAGAGATTCTTCGACTCCGCCAAGCCGTCGCTCAGAATGACATGCGATTTTTTTAACTGAGCCATGGCCACTTCTTCAGCACGGTGGACCCGGATTTCGCGGACGATTTCAGATCGCATCCCACCGATTTCCGTTTCCATACGCCGCGTCCTTTGCGGTTGAAAACTCACAACAGTCGAAACCGCGCGAGGTCTTGCGAATCGACAATCCCCACGGGCGCTTGGTCCCCATCCACCACGACGAGGTCGTCGATGCGGTGCGTTTTTAAAATGTGCAAAATCTCAGCGGCGAGTTGGTCTGTGCGCACGGTGATCGGTTGGGGCGTCATGCAGTCGCCGACGCGTTTTTCCAGCAGGCCCGAATCGTTTTGGAAGTGGCGTCCGAAATCTCCGTGCGTGAAAATCCCGGCCAGTCGGCCGTTGCTTCCCACGACGACCGCGGAACCAGCGCGGCATTTCGCCATCGCGTGCAAGGCCTCGCGCACGAGCGTTTCCGGCGGGACGAGCGCCATCTGTTCGCTCCCGCGCATGATGTCGCGCACCTTCAGGAGCAAGGTGCGCCCCAGCGCGCCGCCGGGATGAAACCGCGCGAAATCCTCCTTGGTAAATCCGCGCGCTTCGAGCAGCACCATCGCCAGCGCGTCGCCGAGCACGAGCATGGCCGTCGTGCTCGAAGTGGGCGCGAGATTGAGCGGGCAGGCTTCCTGTTCGACCCTCACGTCCAGCACGACGTGGCTGTTTTGCGCGAGGAACGATTTCGCGTGGCCCGTCATCGCGATGATCTTCACGTCGAACCGTGCGAGCGCGGGAATGACGTGGATCAACTCGTCGGTCTCGCCGCTGTAGCTGAGCGCGAGAATCACGTCGCCATCCGCGACCACCCCGAGATCGCCGTGGAGCGCATTGAGCGAGTTCAGCACGACGGCGGGCGAGCCGGTGCTGGTGAGCGTGGCCGCAATCTTTTCGCCGATGTGCCCGGACTTGCCGACGCCGATGACGACGATCTTCCCGCGCTTTTCCACCGCCTCCAGCAGCGCGGCGGCAGCGGTGGAAAATGCTCCATCCAGCCGCTCCGAAACGCGGGCAATTTCCGTCAGCTCAATTTCAAAAACTCGTCTGGCTTTTGACAAAAAATCCATGTGAGAAAAAATGGAATCTGGAACTCAGGAAACGAAAAAAAGAGGAGTGGGGGAGAGCGAATGATGAACGCCTAAGAGCGTGTTGGAGAAGTTGGATTTGGAAGCCATGAAGCCAGGAAAAGAGCGTCTAAAAATTCCGGCCTTCCTGGGTTCATGGTTTCTAGATTCCTCCATATCCCGCGCGCTCATCTCTCAATGGAAGGCTTTTCAAGACGCTCTAAGTGATACCCTCCTCCTGCTCCTGGCGCACAAATTCGTGCATCATTTCCGACAGCTTTCGGAGCGCGGTTTCGGCGTCCGCTCCGTCGGCTTCCAGAATCATCGTCGCGCCGCAGTCTAGATTCGCGCTGAGCACATCGAGGATGCTGCGCGCGGAAAAAACTTCGTTGTTGCGCAGGATGCGGACTTCCGCGCGAAAGGTTTGCGCGCACCGGACAAACTCGGAGGCGGGCCGTGCGTGCAGGCCGAGTTTGTTGAGAATGGTCACTTCCTGTTGCATGGGCGCAGGGACAATATCGGTTCGCGTTTCGACGGCAAACGATTCGTCGGAAAATCGATTTGCACGCGTGCGCGAGCCGTCCGCGTGTGCATTCGCGCGCGATTTGAGTGCGGAGACTTTTATGAAAAAACTACTTCTGCTGGCGACGGTGGTGCTGATGAACGGTTCTCTTTTCGCCGAGGATTTCGTCGCTCCGCAGCGGTCCCGCCGCCGCGTCACTCAGCCGGGCCGGGTGCGTCCGCCAAGCACTCTGGACGGTGCCATTCCGCGCGGCGTGCAGTCGGGCAATCCGTTGCAAATGTTGAATCCGTTCGCGCCCAAGGAATACGGCAGCGGCGCGGATTTGGTGTCGGACGAACAGGGGCCGCCCTCGCCGAGACCACAGTACAAAGTGGGTCGCGGATTACGTTTGCTCTCGTTCCAGTTTTAGTTCGGGTTGGTTGTGTGTGCCGCGGCTGCGTCAAAACAGCCGCGGCATTTTCGCGTCTGAGAACGGCGCGGCTGGATAATCGGCGAACCCCCCGCTAGAACTTCCCTCATCGAACCCACGCCCGTCCTCTCCCATCCTGATGCCGCCGTCGCTCCGCGCCGGGAGGTTGTCGCTGCGTATTGCGCGACTTTTCTGAAGCCGGAAATGCTTCATCTTTACCGGCAGATCACGGGTCTTCGGAAGTTTCGCTGCATCGTGCTGGCGCAAAAACGGGAACACGCGGACTGCTTTCCCTTCCGCGATGTGGTCGTCATTCCAAAACCGGCCACGCATCAGTTGCGGCGCTTTTGGATGAAAAACCTGCGTCGCGCCCCGGTGCAAATCTACCGAAGCGAGGCCCGGCGTCTCGCGGCGGAACTGGACGGCATTTCCGCGAAACTTCTGCACATTTATTTCGGGCACATCGGCGTCCATCTGTTGCCGCTAATCGAAATCGCGCGCGTGCCGGTCATCGTTTCTTTTCACGGGGCGGATGTGATGGTCGATCTCCACCAACCTGCACATCGCGCGGCGATGCAGCGGATGCTCGCCCGAGTTGATCGCGTGCTTGCGCGCTCCGAATCGCTCGCCGCGCGGCTGGTCGAACTCGGCTGCGTGCGGGAGAAAATTCGCATCCAACGCACCGGAATTCCTCTCGACGATTTTTCGTTCGTGCCGCGTCAACCGCCGGCAAATGGCGCCTGGAGATTCGTGCAGGCGTGTCGGCTGATTGGGAAAAAGGGATTGCAAACCAGCCTGTCTGCTTTCGCGGCGTTCGCGCAAAATTTTCCCCGCGCCACCTTCACCATTGCCGGCGAAGGGCCATTGCAGGGCGAATTGGAAAAGTTTGCCCACGAACTCGGCGTAGCCGATCGCGTGACCTTCGCGGGCTTTCTCCCGCAGGAAAAATTGCGGACGTTGTATCACGACGCGCACATTTTCCTTCATCCGAGCGAGACCGGCGTGGACGGAAATCAGGAAGGCGTCCCCAACTCGATGCTCGAAGCGATGGCCACCGGGCTTCCGGTCCTCGCGACCCGCCACGGTGGAATTCCCGAAGCGATCGAGCACGGCGTGAGCGGGCTTTTGGTGGCCGAGCGCGATCACGACGCCCTCGCGCGAACGATGTTCGATCTCGCCGCGGATGAAATGCTTTACGAAAAAATGAGTGTCGGAGCGTGCCGCGCCGTGCTCGAAAAATTCGAGCAGGGCGCGCAGATTCGCGCGTTAGAGGAAATTTACGACGAAGTGATTACGGGATAGGACTGGCCGGCTATTTTCCCCGAAAGAAATCGCGGAACGACCTGAAGATGTTTTCCGGTGCGGAGCGCGGTTTTTCCTCCGATGACGCGCTGGGGCGCTTCGCCAGTTCCCCCGCCGCGTAACGCTGTGGCGCGGCGGCGTTCATCACCTGCACCCAGACCGGCAAGGCGAGCGCGGCTCCGTATCCCTGCTTCACGATCGTCTCCGGTTTGTCGAGGCCGACCCACACGCCGCAGGTCAGCGATTTCGTGTACCCGACAAACCACGCGTCGCGGAAATCGTTCGTGGTTCCCGTCTTTCCCGCAGCCGGCCGGTTCCAGCCGAGCGCGCGCGCAGTCGAAGCCGTTCCGCGCGTGAGCACTTGTTCGAGCAGCGAGGAAATTTGCGCCGCGAGTTCCGGGCGCAGCACCGCGACGCTCGCGTGCGCGGCGCGGTAAAGCACGTTGCCATTCGCATCGTCGATGCGCTCGATGATGTAGCTCTGCCGGCGCACGCCTTCGTTCGGGAAAATCGTGTACGCCGTCGCGAGGTCGCGGAGCGTGGTGTCGAAGGAACCGAGAAAGATCGAGGGGTTGCGAGGCACGTTGC
>JANXWU010000477.1 GCA_025350985.1 Spartobacteria bacterium
TTGCCACGCAAGCGCGGCAGTTTCGCTCCGTCGAATCGTTGGTGCGGGCCGGCGAATCCGACCGGGTTGTGCTCACGGGCGCGCAGTTCGAACTCGACACGACCGCCGCGGCGCGTCTGGACGCCTTGATCGAAACCCAGCTCTCGCTCGGCGCGCTCGAAGACGCCGTGCAGCTTTCCCTCGACCGCGAATGAAACGCTTCCACTTTCTTTTTAGTTTCACGCTGCTCCTGGGCGCCGCCCTTTTTGTCGCGTGGGTGTTTTTGAAATCACCTGGCTCGGAAAAAAAGGACGACGACAAAAAGGACGACGCTGAAAAATCGCGCATCGGGCTCAACGAAAAGGGCGAGACGGTGATCAAGCTCGATGCAGAAATGCAGAAGCGGCTCGGCCTTGGTCTGGTGCCCCTGGCCGAAGCCACGAACCGCGCGCAAATCGCTGCGTTCGGACGAGTCGTCGATCCGTCGCCGCTGATGATGCTTCACGGCGAATTGGCGACGGCGGAATCTGCGCTCACGAGTTCCAAAGCCGAGGCGGAACGGCTGACCAATCTTTTTAAAAGCGGGGAAAATATCGCGCGTAAAAATCTGGAAACCGCGCAGACGCAATTCCGCTCCGACGAAATAAAAGTGCTCGGCCTGCACCGCCGTCTCTCGCTGGAATGGGGCGAGGGCATCGCCCGGCTCGGCTCGGACGGGTTGCACGATTTGCTCGACGCGCTGGTGAGCGGGCACGTCGCGTTTGTGCGCGTGGATGTGCTCGCGGGCGACGCACTCACGCGCGATCCATCCGCCGCGCGCGTCGCAATTCTCGGTCGTGAAGAGCAGCCGATGACCGCCGCCTCGATCGCGCCCGCCGTCGCGACGGATCCGAAAACGCAGGCACAGGGATTTCTTTTGCAAATAAAAGATCCGCCCTTCCCGCTCCGCTCCGGCGCGGCGGCGAGCGCCTGGATCGAGCTTCCCGGCGACGAGCAAAAAGGGGTCGTGATCCCGCGCGATGCCGTCGTGCGACACGTCGGTGCGTCGTGGGTTTATGTCCAGGAAAGCGACGGCGAATTTGTCCGGCGCGAAGTCGCGCACGCCGTGCCCGCGGAAAAAGGCTGGTTCGTCCCGCACGGATTCGAGCCGAAGGAAAATGTCGTCGCCATCGGCGCGCAGGCGATTCTTTCCGAGGAACTAAAAGCGCAGTTTGGCGGAGGAGATTAGCGAAATGCTGAGCGCTCTCGTCGGCTTTTCGCTGCGCTACCGCGGCGTCGTTCTCGCGCTCGCCGCCCTCCTGCTCGCGTATGGCTGCTACGTCGCGACGCAGGTGAAGCTCGACGTTTTTCCCGAGTTCGTGCAACCGCAGGTCAGCATCCAAACCGAAGCTCCCGGCCTCGCGGCCGAACAGGTCGAGGTGCTCGTCACCCGGCCCATTGAAAGCGCGGTCAACGGCGCGGGCCACATGGAATCGGTGCGCTCCGATTCCATTCAAGGTCTCTCGATCGTCACCGCCGTTTTTAACGAGGACGCGAACATTTTCACCGCCCGCCAGATGCTCGCGGAAAAACTCGCCGAGCTGTCGGGCGAGCTGCCGACCGGCGTGAAGTCACCGAAAATGTCGGCGCTGACTTCTTCCACGATGGACCTGTTGAAGATCGGCCTCGTGTCGGAAAAACTTTCACCGATGGAGTTGCGGACGTTCGCTGACTGGACGCTGCGCCCGCGTCTGCTTTCCGTTCCGGGCGTGGCGAAGATCAGCGTCTTTGGTGGGGAAGTGCGGCAACTGCAAGTGCAGGTGCAACCGGAGCGGCTCATCGCTTTTGATCTGTCGATTCAGGACGTGCTGGCCGCTGCGAAAAATGCCACCGGCGTCCGCGGCGCGGGGTTCATCGAGACGGCGGCGCAACGCATGGTGATCCAGACCGAAGGCCAGTCGCTCACTCCCGAGGCGCTGGGCAGCGTCGTCGTCGCACAGCGCAACGGAACGAGCATCCGCCTCAAGGATGTGGCGCGGGTGATCGCCGCCGGCGAGCCGAAGTTCGGGGACGCGCTCATCATGGGGAAGCCCGGAATCTTGATGACGATGGGCGGCCAGTTCGGCGCGAACACGATGGAGACGACGCTCGAAGTCGAACGCGCGTTGACCGAATCTAAACCGGCGCTCGACGCCGCGGGCATCACGGTTTTCCCACAGCTCCATCGCCCGGCGACGTTCATCGAAAACGCGATTCACAACGTCAATCACTCGCTGCTCCTCGGCGGCGTGTTCGTCGCGGTCGTCCTGGTTTTGTTCCTGCTCGATGTCCGCATCGCTTTCATTTCGTTCGTCTCGATTCCGCTCTCGCTGCTCGCCGCGGTGATCGTGCTCGACCGCTTCGGCGCTTCGATCAATACGATCACCCTCGGCGGTTTCGCCGTCGCCATCGGCGTCGTGGTCGATGACGCGATCATCGACGTGGAAAACATCCTGCGCCGCCTGCGCGAAAACCTGCACGCGCCCCACCCGCGCCCGCTGTCCGAGGTGATCCTCGACGCGTCCATCGAAGTCCGCGGCGCGGTCGTTTACGCCACGTTCATCGTCGCACTGCTCTTCCTGCCGGTGCTGATGATGACCGGTCTGCAAGGCCGTTTTTTTGTGCCGCTCGGCGTCGCGTTCATCCTCGCCACGCTCGCCTCGCTGGCGGTGGCGTTAACGGTGACGCCCGCGCTTTGCCTCGTCCTGCTCTCGCGCAACCAGCCGCACGAGGAGCCGATTTATCTGCGCTGGTTGAAAGCGGCGCACGCGGAAATTTTGCGGACGTGCAGCAAGTCACCGGGACTGCTCATCGCCTCCGCGCTGGCTCTGCTGCTGGTTTCGCTGGCCACGCTGCCATTTTTTGGCAGCCAGTTCCTGCCCGATTTTCGGGAGGGACATTTCGTGCTGCAAACTGAAAGCGCGCCGGGAACTTCGCTCGCGGAGACACTGCGAATCGGACGGCAGATTTCGGCCGAGTTGCTGAAAAATCCGAGCATTGCGACGGTCGAGCAGCAGGTGGGACGAGCCGAGATGGGGGAAGACACCTGGCCTCCGAGCCGGAGCGAATTTCACATTGAACTCAACCGCTCCTCGGGCGCCGATGAAGAGAAGGTGGAGCAGGAGATTCGCGACACTCTCGAGAAATTTGCCGGCCTTCAGTCGGAGGTAAAAACTTTTCTCGCCGACCGCATCGGCGAAAGCATGTCGGGCGAAACCGCGCCGGTCGTCGTGAATATATTTGGCGAAGACCTCGACGTGATCGACGCCAAAGCGCGAGAGGTCGCGAGTGTCCTCAAGGCGGTGCCAGGCGCGGGCAAAGGCGTGAAACTCAAATCGCCGCCGGGGGCACCACGCATGACCGTCCGGCTGCGTCCCGACCGGCTGACGCAGTTTGGTTTTCGTCCGCTCGAAGTGATCGAAGCGACCGAGACGGCGTATCAGGGCTCGGTCGTCGCGCAGGTGTACGAAGGCGCGCGCGTGTTCGATCTCGCCGTGATTCTCGACCCGGCGAGCCGGCGCGACCCCGAGGCCATCGGCTCGCTGACGCTCTCCAATGCGGACGGAGTGCGGATTCCGCTGCGGCAGTTGGCGGAGATTTTTCCGACGAGCGGACGGCACTCGATCCAGCACGAAGGAACGCGGCGGCGGCAGGTTGTGACCTGCATTCCGGAGCGCGACGTGGCGTCGTTCGTGGCCGATGCGAAACGCGCAATTGCCGAAAAGGTGAAGTTTCCCAGCGGCGTTTATGCGACCTACGGCGGCGCGGCAGAGCAGGAGGCGAAGGCGCGGCGCGAGTTGCTCCTCCACTCGCTCATTGCGGGCGCGGCGGTCGTTTTACTTTTGTCGGTCGTTTTTAGGAATCCACGGAATCTGTTGCTCGTGCTCGCAAATCTCCCGTTCGCTCTCGTCGGCGGATTGCTCGCCGCGTTTGCCAGCGGAGTGCTGGCGCATTTCGCGAAAGCTGCCGAGCCCGGCGCGTCGTTGGCTACGCTTTCGCTCGGCTCGCTCGTCGGCTTTGTCACGCTATTCGGCATCACCATGCGCAACTCCATGATGCTCCTCTCGCACTACGAACATCTCGTGAGCGTCGAAAGACAGACGTGGAATTTCGATTGCGCGATGCGCGGCACCAGCGAGCGGCTCGTTCCGATTTTGATGACCGCGATTGTCACGGCGCTCGGTCTTTTGCCGCTGGCTTTCGGCAGCAGCAAGGCGGGCAGCGAAATCGAAGGACCGATGGCGATCGTCATCCTTGGCGGCTTGCTCACTTCCACCGGACTGAACCTGCTCGTGCTCCCTGCACTGGCGCTGCGGTTTGGCAGGTTTGGGTGGACGGATGCAACGGAGAAAACTGAATCGATCAGCGGGTAATCTTCTTGGAAGCAGGAACTCGGGAATAGTCAAAAGACGCGTGTCATTCTGAGCGGAGTGGAGTGAACCGGAGCGAAACGACAAGGCCGTGCATCCGCTGCGCAACGAGTGGAGCGCGCGCAAAGGCAAACGCAACGAGGAGCGTGCCGTGAACGCGCCGCTGCCCGACGACGCCACTGCCGAGAAAAAAGCTGAGCACGAAGCGAAGAAAGCGGCGTTTTAAAAATGGCTCGCGCAGTTCACGGAAAACGTCGCGAAGCTGAATGCCGACGTGAAAAAATACGACGCGCAGATTTACCAGGCGAATCAGCCGGTGGCTCGGAAGTACGAGCTGGTGCGCGTGCCGTAGTTTTCGGTGCGCAGCCGGTGTCAGTCTGATCACGGCAGATTGAGAGCCGTTGAATTTCAAGTGGCGCAAAGACGTCTGGACGTCTAGCTTCGCGCCATGCAAATTTTCAAACAATCTCCGGGTGCAGTACGCGATGCGATCATCGGAGCTTTGGAATCGGAGCCGGAGGGATTAGCTGTCGAAACGATTCGTCGCCGCGTGGCCAATCGTCTCGGACCAACGGCGGATTCATCCATTCGATCTTATCTGCGACTCAATACACCCGAAATATTTGTGCGTTTGGATCGCGGACGTTATGCGCTCGTGGCAAGCAGCCGCATTCGTGAAGAAACTCAAGCCACGCTACAACTGGCGAAAGGAGGAAATGGTCGCTCATCTACGAATCGCACGGAATCTTTTTGCCACGGGCACGCAACACTTGTTCATACGGATTGTTTCCATTGGCTGGAAGCGCGTGCGTCGCACAGCATCCATGCGGTTGTCACCGATCCTCCGTATGGTTTGATCGAATACAGCGATCATGAGCAAGCGAAGCTGCGTGCCGGACGCGGCGGAGTGTGGCGGATTCCGCCGAGTTTCGACGGGCATCAGCGTTCACCGCTGCCGCGTTTCACAATCCTCACACCGGCTGATGTGAACGCATTGGAACATTTTTTCCATCGTTGGGCACAGGCGATTCTTCCCGTGCTGGTGCCAGGCGGGCATGTGATCGTTGCATCGAATCCTTTGCTCTCTTATGTCGTCGCCAGTGCAGCAGTGCGAGCCGGGTTTGAGCGGCGTGGGGAAATCATTCGTCTCACGATGACGATGCGTGGAGGCGATCGACCGAAAGCGGCGCACGAGGAATTTTCCGGGGTGAGCGTGATGCCGCGCTCGATGTGGGAGCCTTGGCTGGTTTTTCGCAAGCCGATTGAGGGACGTGTGCAAGACAATCTCCGAAGATGGCGCACGGGTGGTTTTCGTCGTCCATCGACAGAGCAGCCGTTTGGGGATGTGATCGATTCGAGTCCAACACGCGCTACAGAACGTTCACTGGCTCCGCATCCGAGCTTAAAACCGCAAGCGTTCATGCGCCAGATCGTGCGCGCAGTGCTCCCGCTCGGCGAAGGCGTCGTGCTCGACACATTTGCCGGTGCGGGATCGACACTCGCTGCGGCGGAAGCGGTCGGCTACGAAAGCATCGGCATCGAGCGTGATGCGGAATATTTCAAGATCGCGCGACAGGGAATCCCGCGCCTTGCCGCGCTTCTACTCTGATTCCCGATAGACCCAGTTTTTACGCAGCTTCAGAATTCCGTCCCGGTGGAGTGTGGCCGTTCGTGTGCCGAGTTCCCCTCGGGCGTTTTTGCGAAAATCCTCAAGCGTGACATGCCCGAGGTAGACTTCTGTGAATCGCATTGCCGCGCGATCGCGAGCCGGTTCGGTTTTGTCGTCGATCCTGTAAACAAACACCGTCATCCATTGTTCTCGTGCGCCATGGGTGTCCACAGCACCACCAGCCTTCCGTGTTGTCTTTATTTCCACGCCCTCGGTTCCAGCCTTCGCCGCGTCGTTTGGATACGCTCCTTTCACGAGCAAATCGGGATGACCGTTGAAGTGCTGGTTCTGCGTCAATGTGCGGGAATGTTTTGCCAGGCTCGACGTGAGAAAGTCGGAGAGCACTCCGGACATGATTGCAGGACGAAGAATCTCGTCGAGGCGCGCGAGTCCTTTATTCAGAAGGAATGAATTTACGTCGAAGAAGAAATCGTAAACATCCTGCATTGCGAGCGAGAAATCCTCGATGCGAAGCTCGAATGGCAATTTCGCCGCTGTGTTGAAACACTCTGGCTTTGGACGATGGCGTTCGATCGGCACGGCGGATTAAACGCCATTAGACAGAGAAGCTGGCAAGGGAATTTTGACCCCTGCAAGTTCTAGTCGATCACAAGCTACGGCAGATTCCACCGCTTCCGCGCGATCCACTCGACGCACAGCATCGCCATCAGGAACAGCAGCAGCGCCGGGTTGTTCCAAAGATCCGTGAGCACCACGCGCGAGAAGTGCGTTTCCTCGACGTGCAAATCCTTCGGCCAGTCGTTCCACTTTTCGAGTTCGTAAAACTTTCCGCGATTCGTCTCGGCGATCTTTTTTAACAACTCACGGTCGATTGGTTTGCCGGTCAATTCGGTCACGGGTTTCACCACGACGAACCGCGTTTCACCTTCAAGCGGTGTCGCGCCAGCCGTCAGTTTCGCCTGTGCCTTGAACACGCCCGCGACGTTCGGATCGACTTCGACGCGATAGCCGGGCACCGATTTTCCACCCTGCGTCTGCAACGTCGCCGCGCGCATCGTGTAGTTGAAAACCTTGTCGTCCGGCGAGCGCACTTCGACCGGAAGCGACGCGGGCGGTTTGCTTTTCGCGTCCTGCAAACGCACGACCGCGCGCAGCTCCGGCTTCTCGCCGAGCAGGTAGTTCGACCGCTCGGTGAACAGCTCGATCGCGTTGCTGTTTTGTTTGTTCTGCTCTTTTGGAATGAGCCAGTCCATGAGCTGCGACCAGAACGTGTCGTAAGGCGAGCGATCCGCCGACCAGCCTTTCGCCGCGAGCCGCCAGCGCCAAATCGTGTCAGTCGCGATCACGACCACGCGCCCGCCGCCGAAGCGGTTCGCGACCACGAGCGGATGATGTTTTCCATCGACGATCATTTCCATCAACACTTCCGCCGTCGGGCTTGTACTTTCGGAAATGTTGACCGTCAGCAGCGACGGAAAATCTTTTACCTGCGCGAAGAGCGGGCCGAAGACCGGATGATGCAAACCGGTTTCCGTGATCTCGACTTTGAAATTTCCCTCGCGATATTCCGCCGGCGTTTTGATCGGCGCGACCTCACCCAGCAGCGACTTGCCGAACGCCGCGGAACCGAGCGCGTTCGCACCACCGAGCAGCACGAGCCCGCCGCCTTTATCCACAAAATCGCGAATGCCTTTCGTGCTTTCCGGCGAGAGTAATTCAGGCGGGAGATCGCCGAGAATCATCACCGCCTGATTCGCCAGCGCCTTTTCGTTGAAGTCCAGTTTTGCCTGTGCCATGCCGCGCGAATCGAGCGCGACGATGCGTCCGTCGCCCCAGCGCACGAACGAACTGAGCAGCAGGTTGCGGTCAGTCACGATGGCCTTGCGGAGAAATTTGAAATCGAAGCCGAGCGTGTTCTGCACATAGAGCACGCGGTTACCAGGTTCGAGGACGTTGATGACAAACGGATACGCCTTTGCGTCCTTGTCGGCGGCTTCGTCAGGCACGCGGATGTCGTAGGAAACCGAGCCGGCTTTCGCGTTGGAAATTGGAAACGTCGCCTGCCGCGTTTGCTCGTCTTCATTGAACGCGACCGTCGTCTCGCCCGTCTTTTTTCCCTCGCGCCAGATTTCCACGCCGATCGTTTTGCCGCTCATGCCGCTGCATTGAATGCCGATGCGCACCTCGCCATCCACACCCACAAACATGCGCGGCGGATAATCCGCCGACGCGATCGACACGCGTTTCGGACGCACTTTCGGCGTGAACGGTTTTTCCAATTCAAACGTGAACACCGGCACCGAAAGCTGCGCCGATTTCGCCGCACCCGTCGTGTCGAGCCCGTCGGAAAGGAGCAGGATTCCCGACAACGGCTGCCCGCGAAACCGCTCCTGCACTTGGCTCAGAGCCGATCCGAGATTCGTGATCGCGCCGGTGAACTTCATCTCCGTCGTCTTTGGTTGCTCGAGAATTTCGCGGTCGAAGGTGAACAGCCGCACGTCGAAATCATGCCGCGCTTTTTGGAGGGCAGGGGACTTCATCCACTCGGCGACCCGCCCCGCGCGCCTCTCCTGCTTCTCGTCCACCGGATCGCTCATGCTCTCCGACGTATCGACGAGCACCGCGAGTTGCGGCTTGAGAATCTGGACATCGTCATGCTTCCGCTGCGGTTGCAAAAGGATCACGACAAATGCGACCAACACGAGTAGCCGCAAGCCGCCCGTCAAAGCGATTCGCGCTTTCGACTGCAAGCCTTTCGCAAAACTCCACGCGACCACCCCGACCAGGGCGAGCGCGATGACGAGCAGCACCTGCCATTTGAAAATCGGATTGTAGAGGACCTCGCTCATGTCGGGATGGCGCGTGTGAACGAAATCGAGTGCCGGTAGGGATGGCTCTCCGAGCCGTCCGCCGCGCGTGGCAACTCATTCAGCGTCCGCTTCCAAATTGCGCCCCACGGACGCCTCGGAGAAGGATCCCTACCGATGCAACTCATACGCGAAAAACCGTAGATGTTCGCGCATCTCACCATGGCCTGTTTTCGGTCACGTAAGGCCAATCCTCTGCGCGCTCGATCAAGCCCATTCGCACGGGATTTTGCCGGATGTATTCCGCCTTTTGCGCATAGCTCTCATCGTGCCGCAGTCGATGATCGAAAAAATCTCGCTGCCATTCGACCTTGGCCGTGCGCGCCGTGAATCGTTTCCAATCCGACACGACTCGCTCCATGTTTTGATCAATCGGAAATCCGAGCAGTGCGTGAACGTGATCAGGCATCAACAAAAACAAATTCGCGTACCATTTTTCCGTGCCGTGATTGAATCGAACTGCTTCGAGCAAAATGTTCGCGATCTTCGGCTGGCAAAGCTGATTCCTTCCGCGTTGCTGACAATTGATGGTCACGAAAAAAATCGAGCCGGCGCTCGATTCCGCCGGCGGCGTGTGCCCGAGCTGTTTTCGCTCGGGCAAATCTTTCGCGGATCGAAAAGCGTCGAAGATGTTTTCTGGTTCGTTCATCGGTGATGCAGCCACGGTTGGGCGGACGGCTCGGAGAGCCATCCCTACCGGCGCTCAATCTGTTTTCAGCATGGGCTGGTCGTGCGCGTGTTCCTGCACTTCCTTCATCTCGGGACGAAACGAGACGCCGATACGGCGCTTGTTGAGGCGGCCCGTTTTAATGTGCGCTTCGCCGCCCTGCGAACGCTTGGCCGCGGCGAGATTCGACAGCACGGATTCCGCTGCGAATGCGAGCAGTGCGAGCATGAGCAACAGCGGCCAAAGTGGCTTGTGGCCACGGTCCCGGGCGAGCCAGAGCCGCAGATTGTCGAAGCCGGTCACGGTTTCATTCGGTACGATTTTCTCCAGCGCTTCGGTCGCGATGGGACGCAGCACCGACTCGCGGCGATCGACGTTGACCGCGAAACTTTGCAGCGCGCCTTCGTTGCCCGCGAGCACTTCGTAAAAACCGGCGTGTTCGGCGCGGTCGAGGATCGTCGCCTTTTCACCGGCAGGCGCGCCACTCGTGGTGCCATCGGGCATCTTGATCGTGAGCGGCTGATCGCGCGGCAGCGCTGCCGACGCCGGAATCGAATCGCCGACGAAATAACTCATCTGCCGTCCCACTTGCGCCGCCGACATGCGGACGATTTGCTGAACGAGCGGGAGAAACGCAGGCGAGAGCGGGAAGTCGCCCCACGCCCGATCCGGCGACGCGTTGATGATGAGCACGCGCCCGCTGCCGCGAACGCCTTCGATGAGGAACGGCTCTTTGTCGCCAAATGTGACGAGCACTTTCGCGTCCTTGTTCGGCTTCCACGCGATTACCTTTTTCTGCGGCAGCGCGGGAAACTGCGTGTCGCCGCTCCACAAATCGACGAACAGCGGATGCGTCTTTTCGACCACACTCGCGACGAGACGACCTGCCGGAAGGTCATGAAGGCCGCCCGGTTTTGCTGGGAGAAAGTCGATACGCGAGAGGTTGTCGATATTCGTTTCATCGCCGGCCAGCAGCGCGACCGTCCCGCCTGCCGCCGCGAAACGGTCCAGCTTCACCACGCCGCGGTCGGAGAGATTCGCCGGGTCGGCGAGGAAGACGGTTGAGTAGTTTTCGATCGGCGTGTCGTCGAGTTCGGTCGTCGAGATTTTCTTGATCGTCGTGTTCTCCCCGCCGCCCGCGAGCAATGCTTTGTGAAGGAAAAATCCGCTGTGCAATTTCTCCGGTCCGATTTGCTGACCTTCCACGATGACGACGCGCGGTGCCTGAAAGATCGGAATCTCGAAGAAAAACTTGTCGTCGAGCGCGAGGTTGTCACCCTGAATTTTCGCGATGGCCTGCGCGGTGCGACCCGCGAGCGTCGGCGCTTGGAAATCGAATGGCACTTCGACCGAGCCACCCGGTTCGACATCGACTGAACGCTGCGCCGCGCGGTCGCTATTCACGTTGATTTCGAGCACGTCGTGCAGTGGTGCGCTGGAAAAATTCTCGATCCGCGCCGTGCCGCGCACGGTCGAACCCGCGCTGACGAAGAGCGAAGTCAGCGCGACGTTTTTGATGCCGGCATTGACCGCCGCCACATCGTCCGGGCGCACGACGACAAGCTTCGCCTCGGACTTTTTCCACTCGTCGTCGAAGATCGTTTTCGAGTCGAACAGCCACGCGTCTTCCTGGTTGTCGGTGAAGAGAAAAACTTCCGACTGACCCTTCGGCGCTTTGATCGCGAGCTTGCGCGCTTCGCGCATCGCCGGCGCGAAATCGGTGCGCGCTTCGGTTGGCTGGATTTCCTGAATCGCCTTCCGCACCACGTCGTGATCGATCGTCGGTTCGGCGATCAAGAGTTGCACGCGGTCATTCGCCGCCATCACCGCAACTTGGTCACCGGCCTTCAGCGAATCAATCAGCAGCAGCGCTTCTTTTTTCGCCACCTCCAGCCGCGTCGTGTCGCCGGTGCGGTAGGTCATGCTGGCCGAGTGATCGACGATCACGATGACGGAGCGCGGCGCGCTGCCGCCGAAGAACTTTGCCGCGGTGGAACTCACCACGGGGCGTGCGGCTGCGGCCGCGAGCAGGAGGAAAATCAGGCAGCGCAAAAGAAGCAGCAGCAGGTTTTCAAACCGTGCGCTGCGGCGTGTTTTCGCCGAGACGATTTTCAAAAAGCGCAGCGTGGCGAATGGCACCTCGATGACGTGCCGTTTCTGCATCAAGTGAATGATGATCGGCGCGAAAACTGTCGCGAGGCCGGCGAGCATCCAGGGGGAGAGAAAGGCCATCAGGGGAGCGTGCGTTGAGAGATCGAGTCGCGCCGGTAGGGACGCTTCTCCGAAGCGTCCGCGGGGTGTTTTTGGTTCTTCCGAGTTGAATAAGTTGCCACGCACCGCGGACGGCTCGGAGAGCCGTCCCTACCGGCACGCAGCGTCGTTTCACCCGGCGAAAAAAGTTGGCGGCGCCTCGTTTTCACAGACTCATCTTGCGCCGCTCGGCGAGGTATTGCTGGATGAAATCCTCGAAGCTGTCAGCGGTCGAGACGAGGCGGTAATCGACATTCAGCACGGCGCAGCGCTCGCGATTGTCGTCGATGAATTTTTGTAATTCCTTCTTGTAAGCGGAACGCGCCTGCGCCGGATCGATCTCGAGTTTCTCGCCGGTTTCCATGTCGATAAACTCGGAGACGCGGCTCATCGACAGCTCCAACTCCGCCGGATCGAGAATCTGCAACACAATCACGTCGTGCATTTTTTTGCGAAAATGCGCGACGGCTTGGAAGACCCCGTCGGGGTCG
Source organism: Spartobacteria bacterium (assembly GCA_025350985.1). Taxonomy (GTDB): domain Bacteria; phylum Verrucomicrobiota; class Verrucomicrobiia; order Chthoniobacterales; family Chthoniobacteraceae; genus JANXWU01. The sequence continues at coordinate 12,273 of JANXWU010000477.1, forward strand.
TCGAACAGGTCGGACATGATGACGATGAGGCCGCGGCGCGCGAACATTTCGGCGAGCGCGTGGAGCGCTTTGCCGGTGTCGGTCTTGTTCATCGGCTCATTTTTTGAGAGCGTCTCCAAAACAGTGCGGAGGTGGCGCATTCCCGAACGGCACGGGATGTTCGTGCGCACTTCGTGGTCGAAAATCGTGATGCCGACGGAGTCTTGCTGCCGGCTGATGATGTAACCGAGCGCGGCGGCGACGTGGCAGGCGTAGCGGTATTTGGTCTTGCCCTGCGACGCGTAGCGCATCGACGCGGAGGCATCGATGACGAAGTTCACACGCAGGCTGGTTTCCTCCTCGTAGCGCTTGACGAAATACTTCTCGGTGCGTGCGAAAACTTTCCAGTCGAGGCTGCGCAGGTTGTCGCCTTTGACGTAGCTGCGATGGTCGGCGAACTCCTGGCTCGCGCCTTTGAGCGGGCTTTTGTGTGCGCCAGCGCGAGCGCTTTCGGTGACGTAGCGCGAGCGGATGGCGAGCCCTTCGAGCTTGCGCATCGCTTCGGGGGTGAGGAAATCGGTGATGCCGGCCATCGGTCAGCGCGCGGTCAGTGCGAGCGCGAAAAGGATGTTTCCCGGACGGGCAAACGCAAGCGGCAAAGTTGCGGATTGCTTTTCGAGATGCAGCCGCGAAACCTTGGCGGATAGCTTCCCATTTTGAAACGCCGTTTCTTCCTTGTCACAGTTCTGCTGCTCCTGCTCGCAGGCCTGAGTTTTGTTTTCGTTCGTGCGCAACGAGCGAGCGATGAGCGGCGCAGGCTCGCCGCTGAAAAATCAGACGCAAGCCCGAAAGCCGCATCAACAAAGGCGCGCGAGGCGGCGGAGAAAAAGGCGGAGCTGGTCCGTGAGTGGAACGCAAGCCGCAAGCCGGTGCGCGCGGGGACGAATGCGGCGGATGTTTACAAGGAGGCCTACGAGCTTTTCGACGCGCTCACGGAAGACGAAAAGAAGATGCTCAAAAACCCGCGTGACGAGGTGGATGCGGATAAGGCGGCGGAGCTTTTCAAAAAGGTTCAGCCAATTCTCGAACTGATGCGGAAGGCGGGCGGCGCGGAATATTGCGATTGGGGCGTCGGGCCGATGCGCTTTGACACGCCGCTGCCGCACCTGCAACAGGCAATGGATCTGGGCAGACTTGGATTGTGGAGCGCGGCCTATCGATTTCAAACCGATCCGCAAGGCGCGCTCGACGATCTCGCGGCGCGCACGAAGCTCGGACGCACGCTGCCCGAATCGCTCGTCGGAGTCCTGGTGGCGGGCAGCTTCGATCGCGGGGCAGTCGATTTGGTTGCGCAAAATGCCCGTGCGCTTGATCCGGCATCCACCACGAAGTTGAACGAAATGCTGCGGGAAAATTTCTACGCCGACGATTTCAAAAAAGCGATGGAAGGCGAAAGGAGCGGAGTGCTGGCGATGGCTGACGACATCTCAAAGAAGTCGATGGGAGAGACGATGAAGCTTTTCCAAATGACCAATGGCCCATCTGATTGGGGTGCGGACGCCCAAGGACTCGCGCAGCTCAAAGCAATGGGCTATGAACCGGCGAAGCTGGCGCAGGCGCTGCGGGAGGTGGCGAAAATGGAGGAGCAATTCGCGACTATGATCGCTGCACCCGATCCGCAATTCAACGCGTGGTGGCAACAAGTGCAGGCGGGGTTCAGCACCAACGTGTTGGCGAAGATGACGATGCCTACGATCGTCCCCATGCGTGAGCGGGCGCGCGAGACGCAGGTGCAGCGGGCAATGCTCGGCGCGGGCGTGGCGATTTTCCAGAATGGGCCTGGCCAACTGGGCGCATTCACCGACCCGACGACGGGCGGTTTGTTCAACTATGCGCCCACACCGGACGGCGGCTTCGAGTTGCGCTCGACGTTTTTGGCGAAAGGCAAACCGGTGACGATGAAGTTCCCACCGAAGTGATTTTTGCGGGCGTGTTGGACCGCTCAAAACGTCACCACGAAAAGCTGGTCCAGCGCGGCCATCAGTGCCCATTTCTGGCCGACAAAAATCAACACGCAGTCATCGACTCTCGCGCCGGCTTGGGCGACGACGGTGCCGCCGGATGCGGTGGATTTGAACTCGAGTGCGGTCGATCCGGCGACGGAGCGGGCAGTGATTTTCCACGGGCGCGGCGGCGGATTGCGGTCGCCGATGGATTTTTTCAGCGGCGGTAAATTTGGATAATCGGCGGGGGCGAGCGTGTAGCGCTGCAAGTCGATTTTGGAATAGTTCGCCTTGCCAAGTTTGTAGCTCCAGAGCTTGCCCCACGGGTCGAGCCGCAGCGCATCGGGGATGTCCTTTGTCACCGCGTCCAGCGACGGTGGGAAATCCACTTTGTCGCCGTAATATTTTCGCAGCACGACATCGATTTGCGTCGCCTCCGCGCGGGCGAGCCAGAGGCGCGCTCGCTCGCGGATGGTGGCGGCGATCACGTCGTCGCCAGCGAGCGCGGCCAATTTTTTCAAGTCCGCAAGCCAGGCGGATTCGGGGGCTGCGGAAATGATTTGCAGGAAGACCTTTTGAAAATCGACGGCGGGTTGCAGAGGCGGCGGGAGGCTGGCGGCGTTCGTGGCGAGCGTGCTGAGTTGTTGCGCCAGCACCGCGGGGTCGCGCGGTGCCTTGAGGTTGGCAGGCCAGACATCAGATGGATTGCCCGCGAGTGATGCCAAGGCCGTTAGGGCCAGGAAGGCGAACATCGAACACCGAACATCGAACGCCCAACGTCGAAGGACGGAAGCGGTGCGAGGCGAAATACTCTTTCGGTGTTCAGAGTTCGAGGTTCGGAGTTCGAGATTCATTTGAGGAACTCCCAAGTCTGCGGGCTCGCACTGCGCGAGATTTGCCGCCGCTACCCCTCCGGCATGGGCCGGCCTTTGGTTTCCGGCAGAAACGGCAGCGCGGCGATGCCGACGAGATAAACGAGGCTCATCCAGCAGGCGGCGGAGCGGAAGGCGTCGAGTTTCGCTGCGGTGATCGCAGCTTTGCTCGCGCCGATTCCCAAGGCGGCGGTCGCGGTGAGCGCGAGCGCGGCCTGAAGTTTCCCCAGCGTGATCGGGCCGGTGGCGGCGATGAAGCGTCCGACGTTGTAGCAAAAGCTCGTGCCGGTGCTGCGCAAGCGCGTGGGGAAAAGTTCCGGCAGATAAATGGCGAAGCCAGCGAAGAGCGACATCTGGCAGAAGCCCATGATCGGCGTGAGCACGAAGATGTGCCACGGCTCGGAGAGGAGCTTGAACAGCGCGACGGTGCTCAGGCTCGCGGCGACCGACGCGACGGCGAAGACTGGCTTGCGCCCGTACACGCGCGCCGCCTTCGTGAACACGAGCATCCCGGCGAACGCGCCGATGTTTTGCATCATCAAATTCACACCGGTCCAGATCAGCTTCATGCCGCCCTGCTTGTCGGCCGGGACGCCCTGTTGCGTGAGCAGTTTGCCGATCACGTCATTCACCAACTCCGGGCTGAAGAAGCCGATGCCCCAGACGCCGATGACGCCAGCCACGCAGAGCATCATCCCGAAGAGCGCGTTCTTCCGCCAACGAGCTTCTCCGAAAAGTGAAACGTAGGAGCCGAAGCGGACGCCGGTGGCGCGGCCTTCTTCGCGCGCCTTCACCCACTTGTCGGGTTCTTTCAGGCGCATCTGTAAAAAGACACACATGAAGGCGGGCAGCGAGCCGACGAGAAACATCAGTTTCCACGCGCTGCTCGCGCCGGGTGTCGTGGTTTGATGCCAGCCGATGGCGACAGCGATGAGGCTGGCGGCGACATTGCCGACGGCGGAGAGAGCCTGCAAGACGCCGAGGGCGCTGGGACGCGAGCGGTCGGGCAATCCATCGGCGACGAGGGCCACGGCGAGACCGAACACGCCGCCGACGCCGAGGCCGGTGATGAAACGATAAACGCCGAACTGAAAAACGGTTTGCGACAACGCCGAGAGGCCGGTGAAAACGGAATAGAGCAGCACGGTGAGCGTGAGTGTTTTCGCCCGGCCAATGCGATCGCCGACCGCGCCGAAAATCAGGCCGCCCGTCGCCCAGCCCGCGATGAAGACGGCGGTGGCGTTACTGCCGAGTGTCTTGAGCACTTCGTCGGCGGTGCCCGGTGGCATGAGCGCCTTGATCGCCGGGCCGCGCGCGAGATTGAAAAGCTGCTGGTCGAGGCAGTCGAACAGCCACGCGAGCGAGGCCATGGAGAAGACGAACCAGTGATAGGGAGTCAGTTCTTGATGCCAACGCGGAGTGGAGGAAGTGACGGGGACGCTGGAGGACATGAGGGCGCGAAGTTTGCCTGAGCGAGGCGGGATTACAAGACCCGAAGCGTGCGGCTTTGGCCAGTTTTGGAAAACCCGGTGGAACCTTTTTTGCCCGCGTGTGTCCAAACTCGCGCCACCGATTTGGCGAATCCCTTTTCGCAGACGCGCTCCAATCCTCGCCCTCCATCTTATGAAAAACTCGATTCTTCTTTGCACTCTCGCCTGGTTCTTCGCGGCTCAATTTGCGGACGCCCGCGTCAAACTCGTGGCGATCCCGGAACGGGCGCGCGTCGTCGTGTCGCTCACCAATCCCGACGCCACGCTGGTCGAGGAGGAGCGCATCCTTGTTTTGCAAAAGGGAGTCAACCAGGTCGATTTCGCGTGGGCGGGGGTGAACATCGACGCGACCTCGATTCAGCCGCGCATGATGACCGACCCGGACAAGGTGATTGTGCTCAACACGAGCTATCCGCCGAGTGAAAACGCGCTGGTGTGGGAGATCGCCAGCCCGGACGCGCGCGAGCAGCGGGTGCGGATTTCGTATCTGCTTTCGGGGTTGAATCGCGAGGTCGTTTACAAGGCGGTCGCGGAGTCGAACGAGACGACTTTGACGCTGCGGAACTATTTGCGGCTGCGCAATAATTCGGGCGAGGATTTGACCGACGCGGAGCTGAACATCGGCTACGGCGCGACTTTTAAAAAGACCATCGCAAACGAGGAGGTGCTGGAAATGCAAAGCGAGCGCACGGAGACGCTGCCGATGCAAAAAGTGCTGACGTGGGACGCGGCGCAGCTTCCGTGGGATCCCGAGTATGAGAAGAAAACGGTCGGCATTCCGTTGAGCTATGTGATCAAGAACGACAAAGCCTCGAAGCTGGGCGAACACACGCTGCTGCCGGGCAAGGCGCGCATTTTCATCAAGACCAAGGAACAGGCCGAGGAAGGAAAACCGGCGGGCGAGGGGGTGGCGTTCACGGGCGAGGATTGGGCGACGCTGACGCCGGTGGATCGGGAGCTGAAGCTGTTCATCGGGCAGAGCCGGGACGTGAAAGTCGTGCAGCGGAAGATGAAGGACGACCGGGCGAACATCCGCCGCAACCGCTCCAATCACGACGTGATGTGGGACACGGACGAGGGATTCAAGATCGAGGTGGAAAACTTCAAGAAAACAGCGGCGAACCTGGTGATCGTCGAGCACATCCCGGGCTACTGGAAGATGGCGCAGTCGTCGGTGCCGTTCGTGAAAAAGGACGCGTTCACGATCGAGTATCATTTAACGCTGCCGCCGGAATCGACGGGCGCGAAGAAGACGACGGTGACGTTCGATCTGCATCATCTCAACGTGCAGGGAAATGAACCCGCGAGTTACTGAGATGAACTTTCAACTTCCAACGTTCAACGTCCAACTTTCAACGGAAGATGCGTATCCGCGCACGCTTTTCATTAAACGTTGGATGTTGAAAGTTGAGCGTTGGACGTTGGCCTTTCTCTTCCTCGTTTCCGCCGCGACCGCCTCCGCCCGCATCAACGTCGTCACGCTGCCTGGCCGCGATTCGACGCAGCTCACGATTTACAATTCCGTCGATCTGACGATGGTTCGCGAGACGCGCAAGCTGACGTTCCGCAAAGGCGTGAACCGGCTCGAGTTTTCGTGGGCGAACACGCTGATCGATCCGACGTCCGTGGAGTTCCGAGCGGTGACGCACGCGGACGGTGTCGAAGTGCTCGACGCGAGCTTTCCGCCGCGCGTCGCCAACACGCTGGAGTGGCGGATTCAAAGCGAAATCGCGGGCGAGGTTGAAGTGGAGATTCGCTATTTCACGAGCGGGATTAGTTGGGCGGCGGATTACGTGGGCGAGGCAGCGCGGAACGAAAAGACGATGGATTTGTCGGGCTACGTGCGGGTGAACAATCACAGCGGCGAGGACTACGAGCACGCGCAGATTCGGCTGATCGTGGGCACGGTGCGGCTGGTGGAACAGGTGGCGGAACTGGCGCGCCGGGGCGCGAGGGACAAGTCCGGTCCGATGACGCGGACGCTGTCGGAACTGAGCGACGTAAAAAGGATCTACGGAGTGACATGTATCGACATGCGGGAAAAGCCGAAGGCGAGGGCGAGGAGTTTGCGAAACGCAAGGAGGTCGTGAAGGAAAGCCTGTCGGAATATTTTCTCTACA
>JANXWU010000198.1 GCA_025350985.1 Spartobacteria bacterium
GACCGCGAGGGCCGGTTCGTCCTGTGGAATGAAAATCTCGAAACCGTGACCGGCTACTCCACGGCGGAAATGGCCCTGCGCAATCCGATCGACAACGTCGCCGACGAGCACAAGGAATACGTCGCCCAGCGCATCCGTCTCGTGTTTGAAAACGGCTCCGCCGACGCGGAGTGCGCCATCATTTCCAGGACGGGCGTGCGCACGCCGTTCTACGTCAACGGACGCCGCATCGTCATCGACGGTCGCGAGTGCGTCGTCGGGATGGGCATCGAGGTGACCCGTCGCAAAAAGGCCGAGCAACAGCTCGAGTTCACCACCAGCCAGCTTCGCGCCCTCACCGCCCGGCTGCAATCCGCCCGCGAAGAAGAGCGCACCCGCATCGCGCGCGAAATCCACGACGTGCTCGGGCAGGCGCTGACCGGCTTGAAGTTCGACCTCGCCTGGCTCGCGAAGAAAATGGGCGGCGAACATCCGGTCTGGACCAAAAAAATCGGCGAGATGGGAAAACTCGTGGACCCCACCATCGAACGCATGCGCCAGCTCTGCACCGAGCTGCGCCCCGGCCTGCTCGACGACCTCGGCTTGCGCGCGGCCATTGAGTGGCAGGCGGAGGAGTTTCAAACCCGCACTGGCATCGCCACCAAAGTGATCGCTGCCGGCGGCGACCGCATGATCGACGGAGAACGCAGCACCGCGGTCTTCCGTATTTTCCAAGAAGCGCTCACCAACGTCGCCCGCCACGCCGACGCCACCCGCGTACGCATCGAACTCAAAGGCGGCACCGAGGAGGTGGAGTTGATCGTGCGCGACAACGGGCGCGGCGTCACCTCCGCCGACCTGGCGCGTCCCGAGTCACTCGGCACGCTGGGCATGCGCGAGCGCGTCCGGCTTTTTGGCGGGGAAGTTCGGATCACCGGCGAGCCAGGCGCGGGCACGATCGTTCAAGTGACGATGCCCGGCCGCTTTCATCCGCAGGAGCAAAACGCCCGATGAAAATCATCCTGGCCGATGATCACGCAGTCGTCCGGCGCGGGTTGCGCCAGATTTTATCGGACGAGTTTCCCGACGCGATTTTCGCTGAAACGGCACGCGCGGGTGAAGTGATCGCGCTGGTGAGCGAGGCCCCCTGCGACTGTGTCGTCCTCGATATTTCGATGCCGGGCCGCAGCGGCTTGGATGCGTTGCGCGAGCTGCGGCAGTCCTACGCCAAACTGCCCGTGCTCGTCCTCAGCGCCCATCCCGAAGACCAATACGCGCTGCGCGTCCTCAAGGCCGGTGCGTCCGGCTACCTGACCAAGGATCACGCGCCGGAGGAACTGGTGAAAGCGGTGAAAAAAGTGCTGACCGGCGGGAAGTATGTCACGCCCGCGCTCGCGGAAAAACTGGCGGAGCAAGTGGGAGGCGCGGCCAGCGAAAAACCGCACGAACTGCTTTCGGACCGCGAGTTCCATGTGCTCCGCATGATCGCGGCGGGAAAGTCGATCAAGGAAATCGCCGGCGATCTTTCGTTGAGCGAGAAGACCGTGAGCACCTACCACACGCGGCTTTTGGAAAAGATGAACCTGCGCTCGGACGCGGACTTGGTGCGCTACTCCATCGAGCACCATCTCGACTGACCGCCTCTTCAGTTCACGAAGATCAACTCGTTGGAAAGCAAAACCACTTGCGTGTAACGCTCGAGCGCGTTCAGCGGTTTCGTGGGCAGGGCCGTTTTCACTGCGGTTAATTTTCGCGCCTTTTTAGATTCTTCCGCCGTCAAACCCGGCTGCGATGCGGTTTCAATTTCCGACGCCGATTCGTTTCCGCCGAGGAAAGTCTGTGCCATCTGCAATTCCTCCGGCTTCGGTGCGCGCTGGAACGCCGCACGGTAAATGAACCGGACTTTTTCCTCATCCGTTCCGGCAGCGGGGAAATCATTGCGGCCCAAAAGATTCCGCACCTGCTCGGCGACGAACGGACTGTTCATCATGAACAGCGCCTGCTGCGGGACCGTGGTCAAAATGCGCTCGCCGTTGGTCATGTCCGGGTTCGCGAAATCGAAGGTGTTGAACATGTCCGGCAGTGCCGCGCGATCGACCATCGCGTAAACGGTGCGCCGATTCGGATTCGCATTCGTGCCGAGGTCCATGCCGTAATACATCCCTTTCGCCGTCGCCGTGGATGCCGCGATTTTCACCGGCGGCCCGCCCATGGTGAGGTCAAGTTTTCCACCGAGCGCGAGCATGGTGTCGCGGATTTCCTCGAAATCCAAACGCTGGATGTTGAAGTGCGAAAGCCACTGGTTCGTCGGGTCGGTTTGCGTCGCCCGATCAGCCGGGCGGCTGTCCTGCTGATACGTGCCCGACATCACGATGAGCTTGTGCAGCTTTTTCAAGGACCAGCCATTTTCCATGAACGACGTGGCGAGCCAGTCGAGCAATTCGGGATGCGTCGGCGGCTCCGAGCGCGTGCCGAAATCGCTGACCGTCCGCACGATCGCCTGGCCGAAATGCCACTGCCACACGCGGTTCACGATCACGCGCGCGGTCAGCGGGTTGTCGCGGCTGGCGATGGCTTTGGCGAGTTCCAGCCGCCCGCTGCC
>JANXWU010000001.1 GCA_025350985.1 Spartobacteria bacterium
AAGGCGTGAGAATCCGTTTAGAAATACGACCGAAGGCCCTGCTAACCTCCTTTTCTCCATGACCACTTTCCTCACCGACGATTTTCTTTTGCAAAATGAAACCGCGCGCGAGCTTTACCATCGCTTCGCCGCGCCGCAGCCGATTTTCGACTACCACTGCCACATCCCGCCGGACCAAATCGCGGAGAACAAAACCTTCCGCAACCTCTACGAAATCTGGCTCGCGGGCGACCACTACAAATGGCGCGCGCTGCGCACCAACGGCATCGCCGAGCGCTTCATCACCGGCGATGCGAGCGACTGGGAAAAATTTCTCGCGTGGGCGCGCACGGTGCCGCACACGCTCCGCAACCCGCTCTATCACTGGACCGCGCTCGAATTGAAACGCTGCTTTGGCATCGACGAATTGCTCGATGAAAACAGCGCGCAACGCATTTGGGATCGTGCGAACGAACAGCTTGCCGCGATGCCGACGCACGAGATTTTGAAAAGAAATCGCGTGACGGTCGTCTGCACGACGGACGATCCGACCGACTCGCTGGAGCATCATCAAAAAATCCGCGCGAGCGGAATCGCGACCCGCGTCTATCCGACATTCCGCCCTGACAAAGCGCTCGCGGTCGATCAGCCGACGGCGTTCAACGCGTGGACGGACAAGCTTTCCGCCGTCAGCGGGATCGACTGCAACAACTTTGCGAACTTCCTCGCCGCGCTGAAAAAGCGGCACGATTTCTTTCACGAAATGGGCGGACGCCTTTCCGATCACGGTCTCTCACACTGTTACGCCGACGACTGCACCGAAGCCGAGGCGGCCTGGATGTTCGACGAGGCGCGCGCCGGCAAATCGCCCGCGAAGCCTGATGCCGACAAGTTCCGCAGCTACCTCATGCTTTTCTTCGGCGAACTCGACGCGGCGCGCGGCTGGACGAAACAGATGCACCTCGGCGCGCTGCGCAACAACAACTCGCGCCTCGCGCGCACCGTCGGCGCCGACATCGGCTGCGACTCGACCGGTGACTGGCCGCAGGCCGAGGCGCTCTCGCGTTATCTCGACAAACTCGACGCGCGCGGCCAACTCCCGCGCACGATTCTTTACAACCTCAACCCACGCGACAACTACGTCTTCGCGACGATGATTGGCAATTTCCAAGACGGCAGTGTCGCGGGCAAAATCCAGTTCGGCAGCGGCTGGTGGTTCCTCGATCAAAAGGAGGCGATGGAGTGGCAGATCAACGCGCTTTCGTCGCTCGGCCTGCTCTCGCGCTTCGTCGGAATGCTCACCGACTCGCGCAGTTTCCTCAGCTATCCGCGCCACGAATATTTCCGTCGCATTCTCTGCAACCTGCTCGGTCGCGACATGGAAAACGGCGAGTTGCCGCGCGACCTCGAGATGCTCGGCGCGCTCGTGAAAAATATCTGTTACGACAATGCGAGGAATTATTTCGGTCTCGAAGCCGGAACGCCGGAAGTTTGAATCAGGAAACCAGGAAGCCATGAAAATACGGAACCGGCTTTTTTCCATTCCTCATTTCCGGGTTTCCAGATTCGTTTTTTAGCGTGCAAAACGACCTCGAAAAAATCCTCTTCCACGAACGCACGATCCTCGCGCGCTGCGATGAACTCGCCCGCCGGATAACCGTCGATTATCACGGAAAAGAGCTGACCGTCGTTGCCGTGATGAACGGCGCGCTGCTCTTCGTTTCCGATTTGCTGCGCCGCGTGCCGCTACCGCTGAAGCTTGATTGCATCAGCGTTGCGAGCTACCACGGCGGCACCGCGAGCAGCGGCACCGTCGTCTTCGACCAGCTCTCGATGCCCGATGTGAGCGGTCGCCACGTCCTCATCGTCGATGACATCCTCGACAGCGGTCGCACCCTGCACGCGGTCTGCGAAAAATTGCGCGCCGAAGCCGAGCCGCTCAGCGTGCGCATCTGCGTGCTGCTGAAAAAAGACAAGATTCGAGAAAAGCCGGTGGATGCAGACTACGTCGGTTTCGAGATTGAAGACGAGTTCGTCGTCGGCTACGGCCTCGACTTCGACGAGCGCTACCGCAACCTGCCCTGCATCGGCGTGCTGCGGAAAGAACTCACAATCGCGGGATGAAAATCGACGTGCAGTTTTTCGCACGCCTCAAAGACGCGACAGGCACCACGCAACTCACTCGCGAGCTGCCCGACGCCGCGCGCGTGAGCGATCTGCTGGCACTGCTTTACCGGGAGTTTTCGGAGTTGGAAAAATGGGATGCACACATCCGCGTCGCGGTCGGCGTCGAATGGGTCGCGCTCGATCACGCGCTGCACGACGGCGATGCCGTGTCCATCATGCCTCCGGTTTCCGGCGGCTGAAGCGTCGCTATTTCAGCGCGCGGTTTTCATAGATGCCGATGCTGATGATGAGATCCACCGCGCGCTGCAGGACGACATCGTGCAGCGTCGATTTTGCCGGCGGCTTGTTGTGCTGAGCCGCCTGGAGCGCGTCCAGTTCTGGCGTCTTGCCGGCCACCAGCGCGGCTTCGTTCATGCGCGGGCGCTCGAGGTCGGTGATGAACTGGCCCACGCCTTTTTCCAAGGCGAGCCGCAGGATTTCCATCCGCTGCGCATCGGGCATTTCCACGGCGATGTCCGGTTTCACTCCCTTCGGAAAAATCTGCCCTGCGTCCGGCAGCGTGATTTCCGCGACGGCGATGCGCACCATCTTTCCGCTCGGCAGTGCCATTTCCGCGAACTCCGCGCCCTGGCCGGCCGTAGGCTGGCCGACGATCATCGCCTTCGCGTGCGCGCGCAACGCAGCGACGGCGACCTCGGCCGCACCCGTCGTTTCACGCCCCGCGAGCACGATGAGCAGGCCGTGAAACTTCGGCTCGTCGTCGGCGGTGAAGATCCGATTTTCCTTCGTGCTCGGCTTCTTAATGGTGAAAAGAATTTTGCCTTTCGGCGCAAAGCGTTTCAGCAATTCGGCCGCGATGTCGAAATCGTTGCTGCCCGGCGTGGCGCGCAAGTCCAGGATCGCGGATTTCAGGGATTTGGACGCGAAGTTTTCGAGCGCGGCGTCGAGTTCTTCGACGTTGCTTTTCACCAGCGAACCAAGACGCGCGTAGCCGATGCGGCCGTCGAGAATCTCCGTGCGGAATGGGCTCGGTTCTTCATTCGCCGCTGCCGACGGCGCGACAATCTGACCGCCGGGCGCGATGCGCAAAAGCAATCCTTGGAGCATGGCGCGATCCAGTTCGGAGTCGGTGGTGGCATCTGGATTCAGGTAGTTTGCCTTCAGCAGTTCGATCGCCTGTTTCACGTCGGCGGGCGGCAGCGAATCGACCCGCGTGCGAACCTCCGCGGATTTGTTCGGCCCGGCTTCCTTATCCGTTCCGGTTTGCGCGCGGGCGGTCAAAACAACAAGCGTCAGAACGAGGGCGAGCGAGGGAAGGCGGAGGGTCATCGAAGGAGGGTTGGAGCGGAAGTGTAGCACGGGATGAACCTGCTGCATTTCAGAGCGCGCCGATGTCAGTGCGGAATTGCGCTCCGTCAAAATGAATTTGCGACACCGCTTCGTAAGCGCGCTGGCGTGCGGCTTCCAGCGTTTCGCCCAGCGCGGTGACGCCGAGC
>JANXWU010000093.1 GCA_025350985.1 Spartobacteria bacterium
TCCGGCGTGATCAGCCAGTCGATCCGCGCTTCGGGATAACGCGCGCGCAATTTCACCAGCACCGGCAAGGCGTGGATGACATCGCCCATCGCCGTCGGCTTGATGAGCAAAATGCGCGCGAAGTTCTTCGTTCCAATCGCTGTCATTCTGAGCTGGGCGGACCATCGCTTACTTCTGCTTCTTTCACGTCAGAAGCAGACCGAAGATGGCGATTCTTCGCTCGGCTCAGGATGACATGAGTATCGAAAACAGTGCCAGCCGCCGTTTACGCGCCGTAGCTTTTGGTGAACTTCTTCCTCGACCCGTCGTCCTCGGACGGCGCCGGTTCGGCGGATTTTTCCGGCACGGCGGCCGTGGATTCCGGCTCTGCCGAAGGCTCCGGCGCGGGTGCGATGATTTCCGGTTCAGTCCCGCCGCCACCTTGCGAAGCTTCGAAAAATACGACCTGCAAATTGCTGATCGCGTTGTTCAACACGCCCTGCTCGTCCTTCGACAAGTTCCCGTTGGTCTTCGCGCGAATCATGATCAGTTGGTCGATGAACATTTTGGCAAGGTCGAGATTCACCTCGCCTTTGCCGGTTTCCGGGTGAGGGATTTGCCCGAGAAAAAGCGCGGCGTTCTGCGCCTGCATCATCACGAACTCGATGAAGCGCTGGGTCATTTCGCCCGATTCAGTGGTGGTTTGAACTTCGGCCATGTTGGTGGAGTGATGGAGAGTTGGAGTTTAGGAGCGGTGGGAAAATCTATGAACCGGGGAAGCGCGCATTCAGCAAATCATTACTTCACCCTTCCCTCACTTTTCCTTTTTCGCCTTCGGTCGCACGATTGCCGTCACGGCCGGCTTGGTCGCGAAATATTTGTTCGCCACGCGTTTGGTTTCCTCCAGCGTCACGGCTTCCAGCGCGGCTTTTTCCTTTTTGTAATGGTCGAACCCGAGGCCGTAAAGCTCGTCGAGCGCGGTCGCGTAGGCGAAAGCATCGTTGCTCTGGTTGCGGATGTCCTGCTGGCCCATCAGCTTTTCCTTCGCGCGTCGCAGCTCGGCTTCGGTGAGCCCATCCTGCGCGAGCTTCGAGATTTCATCGGCAAACTCCGCCTGCACCTGCTCCACTTTTTCCGGCGACGTGCCGAGATAGAAAATGAACGGACCGGTCACAAGCCCGAGCGTTTGACCCGCGCCGACGAAGTATGCGAGGCCGAGTTTTTCGCGGATGCGGATGAAAAAACGCGAGCCGAGATCGCTGCTCGCCGTGTCGATAAGTTCCAGCGCCTCGCGGTCGGGGCTGAACATGTCGGCGCCGTGGTAGCCGACCATCACGATGGCCTGCGCCTTGTCCTTGTGCTCCTCGACGCTGATGGATTTTTCGAGCGGTTTGGGCGCGACCGGCTTGTCAAAAGCCGCCTCGCCCGCCGGCATTTCCGCGAAAGCTTTTTCCACCAGCGCCTTTACTTCGGCGACTTTCACATTGCCGAAAATCGCGATCACGCCGTTCTTCGCGACGACGTATTTTTTCCAGAACGCAGCGAGGTCTTCCTGGCCGAGCTTGCCGATGGACTCCGGCGTGCCGTTGCTGCGCAAGCCGTACGGATGGCCGGGAAAGAGCGAGCGCCGCATCAGGTTACGCGCGATCGTCGTCATCTCCTCGTCCTCGTGTTTGATGCCAGCGAGCTGAATCTGCTTTTCACGCGCCACGGCTTTTTCCGGGAAAGTCGGGTTCAGCAAAACGTCGGCAAGGATGTCGAGGCCGAGCTTCAAATCAGGCTGCATGACCTGCGCGGACACGCTGAAACTGTTGCTCCCCGATTCCCCCCCGATCGATCCGCCCACGGTTTCGATTTCGTCCGCGAGCTGTTCGGCGGTGCGGGTTTTGGTGCCTTTCAGAATGACGCGGGAAAGCAGTTTGGTGACGCCGTTGTCCGCCGCGCTTTCTGCGAGCAGGCCGGCTTTGAAACACGCGACCATCGAGACGAGCGGCAGGCGGGGATCTTCGCGGACGAGCAGGCGCAAGCCGTTTGGCAAATCAATCTTTTGGATTTCACCCGCGCCGACCGCCGCCGTTTTGGCCGCGTTTTTTTTCAAGGTTCCGGGCGGGTTCAGCGACGTGACGGTGAGGTTGCTGTCCTCGAAATAAGTGTGCAGCACGCGTCGGATGTCGTCGGCGGTGACGCGCTGAATCGACGCGAGATAGTCCCGGGAAAAATCCAGATTCCGCGTGAGCGCCCAATTCGAGCCGAGATCGGACGCCTGTCCGCGCACGGTCGTCAGTTGGTGCAGGTGGCTGTTTAACGTCTGCTTTTTCGCCTTCGCGATTTCAGCCTCGGTCACGCCCGCTTTTTTCAGCTCGCCGAGTATTTCCAAAACCGCGGCGACCGTCGCGTCGCGCTTGTCCGCGTCGAGCGTCGCCCCGATCCCGAACAACCCCGGATCGCCCGGCGTGTAGGCGAAAGCGGAGATCGAGTGGACGAGCCCTTTTTCCTCGCGCAGCGTCCGGAAGAGCCGCGAGCTGCGACCGTCGCCGAGGATGGTGGAGAGCAAATCGAGAATGGGCACGTCGGGATGCGAGACTTGGGGGATGTGCCAGACGAGATCGAGGCGCGTGAGTTCGGTCGCGAATTCCTGATGCACCTCGCGGCGTCCGAGTTGCGGCGGCTCCTGCGGGAGGATGACTGGCTTCAAGGCCTTGCGCGGATATTTCTCAAAAAACGCCGCGACCTGCGCGTGGATTTTTTCCGCATCGACATCGCCGGCCACCACGAAAAACAGATTGTTTGGAACGTAGCGCTCTTTGTAATAGGCGAGCACGTCCTCGCGCGTGAGGGCGTTGTAAATGTCCATGTGCCCGATGACGGGGTGGCGGTACGGATGATCCTGATAGGCCGTGCCAAACATGAGCATGCTGCTCTGCCGGTCGGGGTCGTCGAGGCCCATGGCGAACTCGCGACGGATGACTTCCTGCTCCTTGCCATATTCTTCCGGCGGCAGCGTCGAATTCATCATCGCGTCGCTAAGAATGTCCACCGCCACCGCCGCGCCTTTCGCGGGAATGTCGATCCAGTAAACCGTGCGGTCGTAGCTCGTGTACGCGTTGATATAGCCGCCGGAATCCTGAATCGCCTGGGCGATGCCGTTGGAGCCGCGCTTTTCGGTTCCCTTGAAAAGCATGTGCTCCAAAATGTGCGACAGCCCCGCGCCGAGCTTCGCGTCCTCGTGAATGCTCCCGGTCTGGCACCACGCCTGCACGCTCGCCACCGGCGCACTGTGATCCTCCTGCACGATCAACGTCAGACCGTTCGGCAGAATCCATTTTTGAGCGGTGACTTTCGGCAGGGCGACGGGATTTTTCATCAAAGGGGAAGGCTCCGCCTGCGCGCGCGCCGACTGGACGGTCAACGGGAGGAGAAGCAGCGCGACGAAAGCCGCGGCGAGTGGCCTCATGGCTTTTGCGCCGGGCGTTCGACGGCGGATCTTTTGGAAAACTTTTGCGGTTGAAAAGGCAGGACGAAGGCGTCTTGGAAGCTGTAGCCGTTTCGGAAATCCTCGCGCGAATCGCGTTCGCTTTTCCCAAACACGCCCGCCTCGATCAGGTTGAAAACCATTTCACCAAAATCCTCGCACCGGTGAACGCCCCAGTAAGCGAACACGGTCGTGACCATCGGGCCGAACTCGCGCAACGCGAACAGGCGCACCCCTTCGAGCAAATCCTGTCCGGCGACGTGGCGCGATTCGTCCTCCTTGTTCTTCTTGCGCTGCTTGAGCGTGAAATCGAGCGCGTCGCGCAGGAATGAATACGCCTCGCGATCGTAACGCGTGTCGGATTTGACAAGGGCATCCACCGCTTCTGCGAACCCAATTTTTTTCATCACAGGGGAACGGAATACGCGCGGAAGGCCGCGGACGCAAGCCGGTCGTTCGGGATTCCAATTGCACGCTATTTTTAACGCAGAGACGCAGAGTTCGGGAAGGAGCGCTGAGAAATGAATCAGTTGCTTCCGGACTTCCCCGTCCCTTTCTTTCGCGTTAAAAAGCACCCGAATCCGCCGGCTGCGTTTGGCGGTTGACGCCCGGCTTGCGGCCCGCTATTTTGGCGGCTCACTTGGCGTTGGCCAGCTCCATACCCGGTGATTTTTTGTCCCGAAACCCATCTACTTTAGAACAAAGGAACCAAAATGCCTGAAGTTATCGTCCGCAAAGGTGAACCCATCGACCGCGCTTTGAAACGCCTCAAAGGCAAGCTCGATGCCGAGGGCATCATGGAGGAAGTGCGCCGGCTGCGCGCTTTCGAGACGCCGAATCAGAAGTTGCGCCGCAAGGCCAAGGCCACCGCGAAGCGCGGGAAGATCAAGTTCCGCTTTAACGCCTAAACGGGCGGCGGAACAGCGCAGGATTGAGGGCGGGCGGAGGCTGGCGACGCGCAGCCTTCGCCCGCCCTCGCCTTTTTCGGTTCACGGGCATTCGCACACCACGCGAAACCCGACGTCATTGGACGAGTATTGCGGCAGGTTGAAGTTCCGCGTTGTCGCCCGCAGACTGCCCGCTCGCGATTTCCAACTGCCGCCGCGATAAAGGCGTTTCGCTCCATTTTCCGGCCCGCGCGGATTCATGCGTTCCTTGCCGGGGTAAAGCGCGAAAAAGTCGAGGCACCATTCCCAGACATTGCCCGCCAAATCCTCGATGCCAAACGGACTCACACCTTTCGGATACGCCCCCACAGGCGATGTCTCCGCATAGCCGTCGTCAATCTCCGCATCGCGCCAGGCAAAGTTCGTCCGCTTGTCCGCGAAGTTTGCCAAATCCCCGCGATCCAGTTTCTCGCCCCAAGGGAAGCTCCGCCCATCAAGTCCGCGCGCCGCGTACTCCCATTCCGCCTCCGTCGGGAGCCGGTATTTGCGCTTTTCCTGCGCGCTGAGCCATTGGCAAAATTTCACCGCGTCGAGGCTGCTCACATACACCACCGGATGGTCGTCGCCCGCGTTCGGCATCCGCTTGTTTTTGTGCGAAGGATCGAATTTCTCGAACTGCGCGTTGGTCACCGGATGCTTCGCCATGTGGAAACAGGTGACGGTCGTCTGCGCGACCGGCTGCTCATGCGGCGCGGCGTCGTGAGAATTGCTGCCCATGAAAAACGCGCCCGACGCCACCAGCAGCAATTCCATTTCCAAGCTGTTTTTGAACGGCGGAAACGTCTCCTTTTCACGGGCGCGCGAGAGGGGTGAAAAGTTTGGGAACTGTTTGGCCACCGGCCCCTCGGCGGGTTTCACGGCAGACGACGCAACGGACGGAGCCTTGACCGCCGCCGGCCGCGCCACCACCACGGCGGCCATCGGCGCAGGAGCAGCCGGCACCGGCGGCAGCCCCGCCACTTCCTCCAGGTATTCGTCAATCAAATCCTCTGCCTGTCCGCCGGTCAGCCCGAGATTTTCGCCCATGTTGCACAGGGCGTCGCGCTGGTCGTCCGTCATTTCATCGTCGTCCAGACCCGAGAGCCGCAGCAGTCGGCGAAAGTCGTCCACCACCGTCATCGGCGGCACAGCAGATACAGCCAGCCGAACAGGTGCGGTCGGCTGATGGCCGGACGGGAGCACAATCGGCGCGCCCATCGCCGGCGCGGCGGCGGCGGGAGGCGCGGTCACTCGCCGGGTCGCTCCCGTTTTTACAAGATGCTCTTCGATCAACGCCCGGACATCCGGCTCACTCAAACCGGCCGTCACGCCCAGTTGCGCCAAATTGCTTTCGTCGTCGATGGACAAAAAACCGCCCGAAGTCGCAAACGCAATGAATTTCCCCAACTCCTCGCGCGCGACATTTTTCAACCCGGCGCGCAGCTTCGTGTCGATCTTGGCGCGTCCCACCGGGTTGAGCAATTCCGTGCGCGCCTCCACGAGGTCACGCGGCGCCTCGTCCATTCCGCCCCGCAGCAATTGTGAAATCGGATTGCTCGGCTGATTTTTCAGCGGCAGTTTTTTCTGCCACCACACCAGCAGCTTCCGGCAATTCTCCTCGATTTGCTGGTCGCTCGGTCCTTCGTCGAAAGACAGGCAGAGCCGGTCGTAAGGGTTCGGGGAGTTGTAATTTCTCCAGCCATCCCACTTCAGCGGGTTGTCGGGAAGCGGTTCGGGCAGTGCCATTCCCTGAGGACCCGGTTACGAGACTTTGATCTGCGACAAGTCCGCCGTTGCCAGCTCGAGTTCCGCCTCGCTCATGGCGTTGTTGCGCGCGATGGCGACTTTGTTTTGCTTGCCGTAGGCATCGACGGTCACTTCAAGAATTTGATTTTTGTCGTACTGGTAGGTGAGTTCGACCGGCGAGCCTTTCGGCAAAAACGGGGGCAGTTCGATTTCGCAAATTCCCAACATCGTGCATTCGCTCGGGACCGTGCTTTCCCCTTCCACCACGCGCACCACCGCGTTCTTCATGTTCGCCTTCGCGGTGCCGAAGGAATTTTTCATTTCCGCCGGAATCGTCGTCATTTTTCCGATCATCGGGAACACAAACTCCTCCACCTTCGCGTCGTCCCACAACACGACTCCCAGCGTGTGAGTGGTGATGTTCGTCACTTGGATCAGGTTGCCGTCGTTGCCGGAAAATTGTTCGCGCACCTCGACCGGCAGCGCCCGTTCGCCGAGCCGGTCTTCCTCCGCCAGCAGCCCCAAAATCGCCTGAATCGCCGCGCCCAGCGCCACTGCTTCGTCCGGGCTCACGTCATCGGCCACTTCCACGGCCGAAACCTGCCCGATCATCGAGCGAATCGCCGGCACGCGCGTCATACCGCCGGTGAGCAAAATGCGATCGATCTGCGTCCATTGCATCCCCGCCTCCTGCATCACGATTTCGCAAATGGTCTTGCACTTTTCCAGTAGATGCCGCGTGCGATGCTCGAAGTCGGTTTTCGTCAAATCCAGCTTCACGCTCTTGCCAGCATAGTTGTGGACGATGGTCGTGCGCGGGCGGCTGGAAAGCTGGATTTTCGCCGCGACCGCGCGGTTGTAAAGATCCTGGTAGCTCTGCAAATCGAGCAGCGGGTTTTCGCCGTGCTGCTTGTCGAACTCGTCCGCGACCCAGTTCACGATCACGTCGTCCCAATCCTTCCCACCCAGCCGGTGATCGCCGTTGCTCGCGAGCATGCTGATGTGGCTGTTCTCGATCCGCATGATCGTCACGTCGAACGTCCCGCCGCCCAAATCGAACACGAACACCGTCTGATCCTGCTCCAGTTTGTCCAACCCATACGCCAGCGCCGCCGCGGTCGGTTCGTTGATGACTTGCAAAACATTGAACCCGGCGAGCTGCCCCGCGCGCAGCGTCGCCGTGCGTTCCGCGTCGTTAAAGTACGCCGGCACCGTGATGACCGCGTCGGTGACCGGCATGCCGAGATAGTTCTCCGCGTCGATCTTCAGCTTTTTGATGATCAGCGCCGACAACTCCTCCGCCGAATACGGCCTTCCGTTGAAGATTCGGTTGAACCCGTTCTTGCCCTTGCCGATTTCACGCTTCACGAAATCGACGATCTTTTCCGGCTCCGCGACCGCGTTTTGTTTCGCCAGCGTCCCGACGATCGCGTTGTTCCCGTCAAACAAAATCACCGACGGGGTCAGCCGCTCGCTCTCGGAATTGGGGATGATATGCGGCTTTCCGTACGCGTCAATGTGGGCGATCACGGAATAGGTCGTGCCGAGATCGATGCCAACGGCTTTGCGGGAGACGGGTGCGGGTTTACTCATGGGTCAGGACTGAAAAAAACGGGTGTTCAAAGGACTCAGCAACATACGCGCCAACGGCGTTCGTAAAATCATTTCTGCGATTTCGGCAACGAGACCAGATACCCTTCCTTCCATTTCTTGATCACGACCTCCTCGTGCCGCACCACGCGTCCGCGCCAGATGAACGCCGGCTTGCGGCTCTCGATGATCTCGCCGTCCTCCTCCTCGCAGTCCGCCATTTCCACCGCCACCGCGCGATGCCGTTCCCGATCCCATTTACCGTTGGAATAATCCGCGCGCTCCACCTCCATGCGCGCCAGGATTTCCAGGAGAAAATGAGAAACGTGATCCAAGTTCACACCAAAGTTTTTTAAATTGTCCAGCAGTGCGAGGTCGGAGTCCGTGTCGATGTCACGCCCTTCCTGCGTGTTGATCGTCTCCGCGATTTGCCGGTGCAACTCCGCGTGGTCGTCGAACAAGCTGATCAGGTCGCGGATGATCGGCTTGTGCAGCAAATCGAGAAGGAAGCGATCCTTGTAATCCTTCAGTTCCGCATACAGCGAATCGAACAACTGCTGCGACACGCCGTCGCGATGGTCGAGATTGGTCTGCATCGACTGGAGCAGCAGCGGCAGCGATTCCTGCGCAAACGCTGCGCCCTCGATCTTTTCGAGCGAAGCCGAATGTTGTGCCGTGGCGCGTCCGAGCGCCTCGATGCCCGCAATAATCGGACGCAACGCCTCCGCCAGACCCGGAGGACTACGGCGCATGGAACGGTCGTCCAACTGCACCTGCGCCTCCTCCCCGAGGATTCTCATCTGATCGTCGAAGTCCAATTCATGTCTAACCTTTGAGTGGGGCATGCCAAAATGAGAAAGCGAGATTCGCGCCATGCCCTCGCAAAATTGCCGGACCGCTAAAGCTCCCGGTGTTGAGCGTTGGAAGTTGAAAGTCGAACCTCGGCTGCCCTTGCACTCCTCCCGCCCGGAAACATACTTCCCATCATGCCCCGCCACGCCACCGCCGATTCCGACCGCTGGCTGTCGCTGCCGTGGGACGCCATCGCCGTCCACTATTCCGAGATTGCGCTCAAGGGCCTGAACCGCCACTGGTTCATCGAAACTCTCCGCCGCAATCTCCTCCGCGCGCTCGGAGACCTGGCGCGCAACGTCACCCGTCACCACGGTTATCTTTTTGTGCAACCGGCTGCGAACCGGCTTGGTGAGGCGCTTGCCGCGGCATCGCAAGTCATGGGCGTCGCCTACGTCGTGCCGGTGCGAAAACAAAATGCCGACGAGCAGACGCTCGCGCACACCGCCATCGAAGCGTGGCGCGTCGTGGCGGGGGAAGGTGCCTCCTTCGCCGTCCGCGCCCGCGGTTTGGGCGAAGTCATTTCGCTCAAATCCATCGAACTCGAACGCCGGCTCGGCGCGCAAATCCAACTGGCCACCCATGCGCCCGTCGATCTGGAAAAGCCGACCGTGCTGCTCCGCTTCCGCGCCTACAACCGCCAATTATTTTTCCTCGGCCCCCGCTCCGACGGTCCCTTCGGCCTGCCGGTGGGCGTGTCGGGCCGCGTGCTCACGCTCTTCTCCGGCGGCATCGACTCGCCCGCCGCCGCGTGGCTCATGCTGCGTCGCGGCTGCCTCACCGATTTTTTCCACGTCCACAATTTTGGCACCCCGGAAAAAGTCCTCGCTTCAAAAATTGTCCCGCTCCTCGAGAAAATTCTCGCGCCGCAAAATATCGCCGCGCGCCTGTTCCTCGTGCCGTACGACGTTTTCCAAATCGCCCTGCTCGGTGCCAAAGTCGATCCCTCGCTCGAAGTCGCGCTCTTCCGCCGCTTCCTCGTCCGCGTCGCGAACCGGCTTGCGTCCGACCACGGTCACCTCGCGCTCGTCACGGGCGACAATCTCGCGCAAGTCGCCTCGCAGACGCTCGAAGGCATCGCCGCCGTGGACGATGCCGCCGAGTTTCCCATGCTCCGCCCGCTGCTCACCTGCGAAAAATCGGAAATCATCCGACTCGCCGAGCGCATCGGCACCTTCGTGCTCGCGACGCAGGATTATCCCGACTGCTGCTCGCTCGCGGCCAAGCGACCCGCCACGCGACCCCGGCTGCAAGCCATTCGCGAGGCCGAGGCGACCTTCGACATCGACCGCGTCACCGACCGCGCACTCGCCGAAATGCGCGCGTGGAAAATCCAAGCCGGCCAGCCGCCCGAGCGCATCGTCTTCTCCCCAAAAGTCGCGCCGATTTCCGCAGACGGAGCCGAGTTGTCCTGCCCCGAGTCAGGCGTGAGCGCTCACTTCGACTGACTCTTCAGCGCCTGGTCGAAAACCTTCGCCAGCTCCTCCCGCTCGCGCTCCTCCTTGCCGAGTTGCTGCTGGAAAAAATCGTAAGTGAACCGCGCCCGCGCATCGCGCACGTCGCCCTGGCTCGCGAACCGCAGCGCCGAGAGCAGGCTCGTCACCGCGCGATCGGTGTCGCGCGAATTCTGCCGCTGGCTGACGGTCTTGTTGAAATTGTCCAGGGCGCTGCGAATCACCGGCGCCTCGGACGTCCGCGTCGGTCGTCCGTGCCGGGAAAGATCGTTGAGCACGGACACCAAATCGCCCGTGAGCTTCTCGATTTTTTCCATCGCGTCCGCCTCGGCGTAAAAACGGTTCCACTCGATCGGCTGCCACTTTTGCACGCTGTCCAGCCGGAAGCCGAAGCGCCGAATTTCCTCGCGCTGCGGCCCGACTTTTTTAACCAGGAGATAAGTCGCGACCCCGATGACCTTGCCAGTGCGGACGTGGATGATCGGGCTGCCGCTGTTGCCCGGCACGAACGGCGCATCGACCTCCACCAAATTCGGTCCGATCCCGACGACTTTGCCTTGCAGCAAGTTCACGACGCCCGCGCCCTCGGCATTGCCGAGCACGACCACCGGATCGCCGATGCTCACGGTTTGATCGAGCGCGTCCATCGCTGGGAGCGGCTTGCCGCCGGCGATCACGGAGAGTGCGACCAGATCGTGTCCGACGGCGACCGACGACGCGCCGACCTGCACCGGCGTGCGGTCGAGCAATTTGAACGCCGGGCCACGGATGCCCGCGAGCACGTGCGCGTTGCTGAACAAAAACTTGCGGCCTTTGACTTCCGCGATGAACCCGCTGCCCTGCCCCGCCTTGCCTTCGACGAAAACCAGCCCGCCGCGATAATCGCGCACGAGCGAGGCGGCATTGCCCGGCTCGGCGGCTCGCACTTCGGCCAGGCCAAAGCAGACGGCGAGGAGCGAAAGGACAGCGGTTGGTTTCATCGGCGGATCGCTCGATCGTAACGCGCGGAAAAGGTTCGCGCTACTCCGCCGTGAACTGATACCGCCCGCTGGCCACGGCGAAAACCGCGCAGCCATTTTCCATGCGCAAAAACTTCACGCCGTCCTCGGCCGCACCCGCCACGCTTTGCGGATTTTTCGCCGGCACGAACACCGTCGCGTGCGTGTTCGCCGGAATGCTGATGCGCAGCTCAAAGCGCGCGCCCTCAATCCGCCACGCCGATTCGACTTTACCGGCAATCGACTCGTACGCGGCGCGGGCGTGCGTGAGTCCGCCGCCCGGCTGCGGACGGATGATGATGTGTTTCCAGCCCGGCTCATCGGGGTCGGCGTCGATGCCCGCGACGGTGCTGAACAGCCACTCGCCCACCGCGCCATACGCGTAGTGATTGAACGAATTCATCGCTGCGTCTTGAAAACCCCGGTCGCTCGTCCACCCGTCCCAGCGCTCCCAAATCGTCGTCGCGCCCTGCGTCACGGCGTAGAGCCACGACGGCCACGACTTTTGCAAAAGCAAATCGTACGCGACCTCAACGTGTCCGGTCCGCGTGAGGACGTGCGGCAGGTACGGCGAGCCGACGAAGCCGGTCGAGAGATGGTTTCCGCGCGCGCGAAGGTCGGCCACGAGCGCGGCGGCGGCGGCGGCACGCAGATTTTCCGGCACCAGCTCGAAATGCAAAGCGAGCACATACGCCGTCTGCGTTTCGCTCGACACAACGCCGGCGGGCGAGACGAAGGACTGCTGAAACGCCTCGCGGATTTTGGAGAAAAGATCGTCGTAGCGCGCGGCGTCGTCGCTTTTTCCGAGCACGCGCGCGATGCGAGCCATGAGCCGCGCCGAGTGTGCGTAAAACGCGGTGCCGATCAAATCCTTCGGCGTGCGCCCGAGTAAATCCGCGCCGCCGTCCAACGCCAGCCAGTCGCCGAATCCCCGCCAGCCCGTGTATCCATCAAAGCTGCGGATGAACTCACGGCAGGTCGTCGCCACGAAATCCATGAAGCGCTGAAAGCTCGCGTAGTGCTCCGCCAGCATCCGCGTGTCGCCGTAGCAAAGATGGATCGTCCACGGGCAGACGAGCAGCGCGTCGCTCCACGCGGGACCGCCGTCGTGCGGGAAAATTTTCGGGTGCGGCGCCAGCGGCGGAAGCCCGCCGTCCGCGGTTTGCGCGTCGGCGAGGTCACGCTGCCATTTCGTAAAAAACGACGCGACATCCGCGTTGAACGCCGCCGTGCGGACGAACACCTGCGCGTCGCCCGTCCAGCCCAGCCGCTCGTCGCGCTGCGGGCAGTCGGCGGGCACTTCGAGAAAATTTCCGCGCTGGCTCCATTGGATGTTCTGCTGGAGCCGGTTCACGAGCGGGTCGGAGCATTCAAACTCGCCGGTGAATGGCGTGTCGGAATGCAGGACGACGCCGGTGACGGAGTTGACCTCGACCTCGTCGGGCGTGCTCACTTCGACATAGCGAAAACCGTGAAACGTGAAACGCGGCTCCCACGTTTCCTCGTCGCCGCCACGCAGGGTGTAGTGATCGGTCGCGCGGGCGAGGCGAAGGTTGGCGGTGTAGAGCCCGCCGCTGGCATCGAGCATTTCACCGTGTCGGATTTGCAAAGTCGCGCCGCGCTTTCCGACGACGCGGAGGCGGGCGCGGCCAACCATGTTTTGACCCAGGTCGAACATCCAGATGCGCGCCGAAGCGTCTGTGGGAGCGGCTTCGGCGACGGTCGCGACCGCCGGCTTGGATTCTCCAAACGCTGAAAACGCCGGTTTGCGAGCGGGTGCATGCGCCACCGCCGAAGGGGACGCGAGGAGTTTCGCGGGCAGTTCCTTCACGCGCCGGACGGGTGGCCCGACGCGCGCCACAAGGGCCGCACCGGCATCGGGGAAAACTTCCACGCTCGTCCATGCGACATCATCGAAGTGCAATTCCTCGCGATCCGCCGCACGGGAGAAGGCCCCCCGCCGGCGCGCCCCGCCGGACGCGACGAGCGCGTCCCGATTGCCCCCCGCCTCGCACCAGCTCGGCATTTCCAAGCGCGCGTCGTAGCGCTCGCCCATGATGAGATCGCTTTCGAGAATCGGGCCCGTCGAAGTTTTCCAACTCGCGTCCGTGGCAATTGTCGCGGCGGTGCCGTCCACAAAATCGACCATGATCTGCGCGAACAGCTTCGGGCGGTCGCCGTAAAATTGCCGGTCGAGATGCGCGACGTGGCCGCAGTACCAGCCGTCACCGAGGATCGCACCCACCGCGTTTTCGCCGGGGCGAAGAAGGCCGGTCACGTCCTGCACGTCGTATTGCACGCGCTGGGCGTAATCCGTCCAGCCGGGGCGAAACACGGCGTCGCCGACGCGCTGGCCGTTGATTTGAAACTCGTAGAGACCGAGGGCGGTGACGTAAAGCCGCGCGGATTTTACCGGCTTCGGGAGCACGAAAATTTTCCGCAAATACGGGCACGGGCTGCCTTCGCGCGGCCCGCCCATCCGGCTGGAGCCGATCCATTGCGCGACCCATTCGCCGCGCTCCATCAGACCGGTTTCAAACCACGCGCTCTCGCTCGCACTGGTTTCATCGCG
>JANXWU010000097.1 GCA_025350985.1 Spartobacteria bacterium
GCTGCCGCCTGCGCCTCGCTCGCCCGCGTCACCAGCAGCACGCCTTCGCGCTCGACGATCGTTTTGGCAATCGCCGCGACCTCTTCGGGAGTTTTGCCCGAGCCGTAAATGACCTCGGGAAAACCGCAGCGCCGCCGCCGGTCGGTATCGACCCGCGCGAAGCCGAGATTCACAAACTTCGGATCGTCGGCCATCGCGCGCGGTTTCAGGATTTCGCCGCGCCGTCCGTCGTCAGATTCAATCGCATCGGGATCATGTTCGACTCGACGAAGCCGTGTTTGCGGAAAAAATTCTGCGCGCCTTCCTCCAGCCGGTCGCTCAACAGTGTGATGCGCTTGAAATCCTTTTTCTTCGCGAAATCAATCGCGTGCTGCAGCAGCCGGTCGCCGAAACGCTGGCCGCGAAAGTCGCGCTGGATCACCAAGTCCTCGAGCAAAATAACGAAGCCGCCCTCGGCCGTGCTGATGGTGAAGAGCAGATTGATCATACCGAGGATGCGTCCGTGGTGGCGCAGGACGAAAATGCGGCCCCGGCTCGGCTGCTCGATGAGCAGGCGCAGGCCGCGCATCTGCGTCGCGCGGTCGGGATCGAAGTCGGCCTCCTGCGTGAACAACTCGACCAGCAGGTCGGTGAGCGCCGGCAAGTCTTCGAGCGTAGCGGGTTCGATTACGGTTTGTTCCATCGGGCTGCGCGAACGGGTTTCGCACGGGACGCACGCGAGCGGAAATGTTTCGGAAAGTCAAGCGTTCGGATTCTTGGGTAGTGTCCTAATTTGAAATTCAGTCTTCAGCAAAAGCTTTTGCGATTCCAAGTCCTGCGGGGGCGACCACGTATACCAAAACAAATGTTATGAAATGGCCTGTCGATACCCACTCCCAAATTGGCACGCCAATGATTGGCGGCACAAAGGTTAAACACGCTGCCACTCCCAGCCAACCCCATTGATGATACAAGAAAATTGCGACTTTCACGAAGCCGACGTTTAAGCCGACTAAAAACGCCACGCTGCCAATCCAAGAGAATATCTTGCGGCTGTTCATTTCTTCTGCGCTTCGGCAGCAATCGCAATCTTCACGGCGGTTTCGGCGGAATCCACGGGCGGAATCTCCAACACCGTCACGTATTGCGGATCGCCGTTCTCGACGTAGCTCCACGCATAGCAACGCTTCGCGCGTGGATGCCCTGTGAGCGCGAACGCTTCAACAACGCCGTCCCATGCTACCTCGCCGCGAAACAACTCAATGACGGGCGTGGATTCGATGTGGCTAGCCGTGCATTTGTGCATCGTCTCGACGGCCTTTCTAAGTTGTTCAATCCGCTCGCTCATCCCTCCACCATTTCCACAAGATCGGCGACAGTCCACGCGGAATTGGTTACGCCAGCTTCCATAGCTGGCGTGCAACGAATCGCGCCGTGCGTCTTCACGAAGTTGTAATAGCCGTAGTGCAACGCGACGGCGGCTTTGAAGTTTTCGAGCTTCTTGGAAAAAGCGTTCGTCAACCGCGTGAGTCGGCGGCAGTGCATACGCAGCGTGTGATTTTGTTTTTCCACGTGGCTCGGGGAGATCCGATCAACGACGGGGTTTCCGGCAACCGGCGTGCGCTTAACGTGCATCACATCCGGCGGGGAATAGCGGCGTTGCTCCGCGAGTTCCGTGTGAGAGAAGGTTTTGAAAATTGAGCCGTAGTCCACTTCGCACCCGAACGCGCGCTCGATCGCACCGTTATAGGCACGAAGCGCGTCACTGGAAATTTGCACCCGATTGCTGAGGCGGGACGCCAAATCTTCAATGAACGTGTTCGCCATGTATTGAGAGCGGTCGCCCACTGCGAATGTCGGGACGAGTTTCGTTTCGGAATCGAGCGCAATCCACGTCCAAATGTCGCCGACTTCTCCCTCTGCTTTTTGTTTCAATGCGGTGCGCTGTTTCATTTGAACAAAGCCCCAAACTTCATCGACCTGAATCAGATTGGAACGGAGGTTTTGCAGCTTCTCATCCATGATGCGTTTGCACCCTTCGCCCATGCGAACGCCAAGCCGCATGATCGTGTCGCGGTGAACGCCAGTGACGCGCTCGACTGCGCGGATACTCGTTCCCTCGCAGAGCATGGAAATTGCGGCGATTTTCTTTTCGGTTTTCAGTGCGTTGGACATGGTGTGCCTTTCGGATTGACTTAATGTTTAACAGAAAGTAAGTTTACGTCAACACTTTTTGTTAAACAAAATGAAAACAGGCAGGCCGCCGATGAAGACCACGGAGAAAAAGGGGAAAGTTACAGGCGTCCGCCTGCGAACCGAGGAGCGTCTTTTGATCGAAATGGCAGCGGACGCGAGCGGAAAGAAACTGTCAGAGTGGATGAGGAATGTCCTCGTTGACGCAGCCTCTTTCCAACTACGATCCTAACCAATCAAGTCATCCTGATTCCTTAATTTGAAATCGTGAATATCGTCCTCCAGCCAGAAGTTCTGAAATGGGCTCGCTTACGGGCGGGGCTTGATGAGGAGCGTCTTGCCAAGAAGATACTAGGAAAACCGGGGCGGGCGGATGCAGTAAAAGAATGGGAGACAACCGGCGAAATAAAATACCGGCAGGCGGAAGTCTTGGCGGAAAAAACTTACACCCCGCTCGGTTATCTCTTTCTTCCACAGCCCCCGATTGAAAAATTGCCAATTAGCGATTTTCGAAGCATCGGCGGACACGCCAACCTCGCCCCAAGCCCAGCGTTGTTAGACGTTGTGTTTGAGAGCCAGAGAAGGCAGGCATGGTTCCGCGAATACCTTATCAAGCGAGGCGCTGATACATTGGCTTTTGTTGGTTCTATTTCCCTTAAAACGCACGTCGATGAAGCCGCTTTCAACATCCGCAAAACTCTGAAAGTGGAGGAGTTGGTGGGCGGGACAATTTCCTCTTGGGCGGAGAATCTGTCTGCGCATTTTGCCGCAGCCGAAGAGGCTGGAATTTTGGTGATGCGAAACGGTGTTGTTGGCAACAACGGAACGCGAAAACTTTCTACG
>JANXWU010000108.1 GCA_025350985.1 Spartobacteria bacterium
TGGACGCGGAACGCTGTGTTGATGCCACTTCCGGGACGACGGCCTTTTCCAGGAACGCCGGCCTTTCCTTGCGCCCGCGACGGTGCCAGTCGTGGGAGAGCGCGTCCGCGACGCGGCTTTTTTCCAAGCCGCGCTCGTCGGTGAGGTGGAGGAAAAGGCTCTCCGCGAGCGTCGCCAGCGCGATGGAATGATGACGCCCGATGCGCGCGCCGAGCCAGTCCGCGAGACGCAGGAACGACGCGAACGGCGACGCGCCCCCGTCCCAAAGCAGCGGCGTGGTTTCCGTGAAGTTCCCACTGTTCGCGATCAAATCCCAGAAGCGCGCGAACCGGCGCATCCGCTGCATCGCGGCGAAACCGATCAGCTTGTTCTGCAAAATTTCGTACGGCGGATGCGGGCTGTAAATCATCCCGAACTCCGCGTCGTGCCGCACGATCGGCGTTCCGCGCAGCCGTTTCAAAATCCCAACCTGGATTTCCTGCGGCCCCATCGCCACCAGCCGGTCGAAGCCGCTCCCGAAACTCTCCACACTCTCGCCCGGCAGCCCCACGATCAAATCAGCGTGAATGTGGACGCCCGTGTGCGCGCGCAGGTGGCGGAAGTTGTCCTCCATCTTCGCGTAGTTCTGCCGGCGGCTGATGTTCCGGGAAGTCGTTTCGTCAAACGTCTGCACGCCCACTTCGAGCTGCACCGCGCCCGGAGGAAACTTGGCGAGCACCTCGCGCAGCGGCTCTGGCAGACGATCCGGCACCATTTCGAAATGGACGAACAATCCGTCCCGCCAGCGCGCGAGGAAGAACTCGAGGATGGCCCGGCTCGTCTGAAGGTTCAGATTGAAGGTGCGATCCACGAACTTGAATTGCGTCGCCCCACGCGCGAGCAGCTTTTCCATTTCCAAAAGGAACGCCTCCAAGGCAAACGCGCGCACGGGGATGTCGAGCGACGACAAGCAGAACTCGCAGGTGAACGGACAGCCGCGCGACGCCTCGACATACAGGATGCGGTGCGCGAGGTCGGCCTCAGTGTACAGCTCGTACGGCAGCGCGATGCGGTCGGGCGAGGGGATCTCGGCGGCGATGATTTTGGGAAAGGGCGCAGGCTGCGGGCAAGAGGCTGAAACTGGCGCGAGCAGCGCGCGGCAGACTTCCGCAAACTTCAAATCCGCCTCGCCGGTGATGACGTGATCGGCCAGCCGCACGACCTCCTGCTGCTCGGTTTCGTAGCTCACCTCCGGCCCGCCCAGGATCACGATCAGCCCCGGCCGGATGCGCTTCAACAGCGCCACCACCTCCGTCGTCTGCGTCACATTCCAGATGTAAACCCCGAACCCGACGAGGCGCGGCTCGCGCGCGAGAATCGCCTCCACGATTTCCAGCGGCCGCTGATTGATGTCGAACTCCGCGATGGCCGCGCGCGCCTGCAACTCCCCGAGATTCGCCAGCAGATACCGCAACCCGAACGCGCAGTGGATATACTTCGCGTTGAGTGTGGAGAGGACGATCTCAGGCATCGCGGAAAATTGCCCAGCGTGCGATTCAACGCAAACCGTCGGATGGCCTGTTTCTCTTAACCAGCGTGCCCGCTCTCGTCGGGACATTAAAGATCAGGTTCTCTTTTCAAGGGGGTTCCTCGCACAAGTTCCATCCTTGAATCTTCCCCTGGCTTTGCTAAAACCGCGTGCCTAACAGTCATTAAATCGAACCATGAAAAAGTTACTCCCCTTCCTACTTCTCATCCTGTCACTCGCGCCATTGATCGCGCAGGAAAACAAACCCGCTTCCGATTTCAAAACGATTGTCGAAAAGATCGACCTCAAGGACGGCGACGCGCTCGTCTTTTGCGGCGACTCGATCACGCATCAATGTCTCTACACGCAATACGTCGAAGATTTCTTTTTTACGCGGTACCCGAAGTTGCATCTGACGTTGCACAACGCCGGGGTGGGCGGGGACAAGGCGAGCGATGCGCTGCGGCGGTTCGATCAGGACGTGGCGAGCTTTAAGCCGAAGTTCGTGACGATCCTGCTCGGGATGAATGACGGGGCTTATCGCGGTTTCGACCAGGCGGTGTTTGACACTTATCAAAAGGACATGACGACCCTGCTCGACAAAATCGCGGAACTCGGCGCGACGGCGGTGCCG
>JANXWU010000131.1 GCA_025350985.1 Spartobacteria bacterium
GAAAATTTTGCACCTCTACATTTCGCCGGGCCACAACTTCTTCGGCCATCACGAAAAACCGGCGGGCGAACACGCGGTCGCCAAGAATCCCACGTCCCGCGACGCACTCGAGGCGCGGGACCTCGACGCTCGCGTGTTCGCCCGCCGGTTTTTCGTGATGGCCGAAGAAGTTGTGGCCCGGCGAAATGTAGAGGTGCAAAATTTTCATGCAGCGAACCTTCGGCTATCGGATTCGGATTTTCATCCGTGTCAATTCGCGTGATGGTGGCTGGCCCCGCACGATGTCCGACCCGACCAAACACGCCTTCGAGGACGCCAGCAACGCGCGCCCCGCCAGCGCCGCGCCGACCGAGGGCGAAAGCCACGCCCCGCGCGATCCGTACGCGGTCTTTCGCTTCGCTGCCTACCGCCTTTTTGCGGTGGGAAATTTCGTGTCCGTGATCGGCCGGCAAATGTTGGCCGTGGCCGTCGGTTACGAGATTTACAAGCGCACCCAATCGGCCACGGCGCTTGGCCTCATCGGGCTTTGCGGGGCGCTGCCGGTCACGCTGCTCGCGCTACCGGCGGGCCATGTGGCCGACCGTTTTTCGCGCCGGCGCGTCCTGCTCGTGACGCAGTTACTGACCGTGCTTTGCTCGATCGGGCTCGCGTGGGTTTCGTCCGCGCACATTCCCATGCTCCGTCCGGTTGCGCTCGCGAATGGCGCGTTGGCGCGACTCGCTTCGGTCTTCGAGAAAAAGCCCGGCGCGCACTTCGACGACCCCGCCGTGCCATTGCTATTCGCGCTGCTTTTGCTCGCCGCCTCCGCGCGGTCTTTCGGATGGGCGGCACGGGGGGCCTTGCTGCCGAGCCTCGTGCCGACGCGTGCCTTCGCGAATGCCGTCACCTGGAACGCCAACTTTTTTCAAGCCGGCTCGGTGATGGGACCGGCCCTCGGCGGCTTGCTGATCGCGCGGTTCGGTTTCCCCTTTGTCTATGGTGCCGATGCCGTTTGTGCGTTCGCTTTTTTCCTGCTGCTCCTACCCATCAAAGCCCCCGCGCGCCACGATCACCACGTCTCGAAGGGTCTGCACGATTTGTTTTCCGGCGTGCGCTTCGTGTGGCGGACCAAGCTCATCCTCGCCACGATCACGCTCGATCTTTTCGCCGTGCTGCTCGGTGGTGCGACGGCGCTGTTGCCAATTTTTGCGGATGAAATTTTGCACGTCGGCGCAGTCGGCCTCGGCTGGTTGCGCGCGGGTCCCGCGATGGGCGCAGTCGTCATGGGCGTGCTGATGGCGTGGCTGCCGCCGATGCGGCGCGCGGGCAAGTCACTGGTCTGGGCCGTCGCGGGGTTTGGCGCGGCGACGATCGTCTTTGGCTTGTCGAAAAACTTCTGGCTTTCCCTCGCGGCGCTCGCGCTCACCGGCGCGATGGACAACGTCAGCGTCGTCGTGCGCCACACGCTCATCCAGCTTCTCACGCCCGACGCCATGCGCGGGCGCGTCGCGGCGGTGAACAATGTTTTCATCGGCTCCTCGAACGAACTCGGCGCCTTCGAGTCAGGACTCACGGCGGCGTTGTGGGGCCCGGTTGCCTCGGTCGTCGTCGGTGGCGCCGGCACGGTGGCCGTCGTCTGCGCAGTGGCGATGGTGTGGCCGCAGGTGCGGCGCATCGCCTCGCTGGAATCGGTGACGAAGGCGGCGTGATCGCTTTTTAAAGCCACCCGCCAGTCAGCCGTTCGCACAACTCGATCAGGCGATGGCGCACCGGCTCCGCGCGCTGGAAAAACGTTCTTTGCCAGGACTCGTACTCGGCCCGACCCGCAGCCGTCTCGATTTCGATGGGCGAAAAACCCAACCGCGAGAAGTCGTACGGACTCGCGCGCATGTCCACCTCCCGAATATCGCGCGCCAGTTCAAACGCATCCGCCACCAATTCCGACGGCGCGAATGGCACGAGTTTGTAGGTCCATTTGTAGAGGTCCATGTTCGCGTGCAGACAGCCGCGCTGCTCGAACTGGGCGCTTGTCGCCCGCTCCGGCTGCACGCGATTGAGCGGACGCGCGCCCTGTGTGAAAAAGCGAAACGCATCGAAATGCGTGCAACAAACCGGCAGCGCCTCGACGATTTCCGCCAGCCTCTTCGCGTCAAAACGCAGCGGCCAGTCCGCGTGACGCACTTCCGGCGCGCGATAAACCATCGCCCACTCGTGCAATCCGTGGCAGCCGAAAAACGCCGGTCGCTCCCGGCTCGCACGCAACATCTCCAGCAGCCAGCGCACGCCGTCCCGACGCGGCGTTTTGAAAAAATCCCGATCGCTCGTCACGCCCTCCTCGGTCTCGACATAACCCGGCCATGGCAAAAACTCGCGGGCCGATTCCCCTTGCAGCACAACTCCCAAGCCCGGATGCCAGCGCTTCAGCCACGCCGGTCGATGGCTGTAATACTCGAACAGAAAATCGTAAACCGGATGCTTCTCCTGCCGTCGCGCGCGCTCCGAATGCGCTTCCATCCACGGCTGCACGCGCCCCTCGTGCGCCCGCCGCCGCGCGTGCCACTCCGCCTCGGAGAGAATCGTGCGTTCCGTTTCCATCAGCATCCGCAGAGGATAGCACGGGAAAATTGATGACAACGCTTGATCTGTAATTCAGCTCCGATCTCGAAATTGTAGGGGAACAAATTCGCCGGAGACTTCACTAAAACCACCAACTTGGGTTGACATACTTTTTTAAAAAGTAAGACTTTTCCGTGTGACTCCGAAATCCAAGCCCGCTTCCGTCTGGTTCACGACGAAGGGACAGGTCGTGATCCCAGCTTGGTTGCGGCGCGAGTTCCACATCGAGAATGGCACGCGCGCCGTCGTCCAGTCCACGCCCGAGGGCATCCTGCTCAAGCCGGTGACTGCCGCGGTCATCAAGCGCGGCTTCGGGTTGCTCAAGCGCAAGCAGGGCGGCAAGTCGTTTGCCGAGGAGCGCGCCGAACACAAGGCCGAGGAGAAAGCGCTGGAGGAAGCGAAGCATGAGCGCTGCACGCGTCGTTCTCGATAGCTTTGCGCTGATCGCGTATTTCCGCGGCGAGCCCTCTGCCGCCGCCGTGTGCGGGCTGCTGGAGCGGGCTGCGGCGCGCGATACGCCCGCACTTATGTCCGAGGTCAATTACGCCGAGGTGAAGTATCAACTCTTGCGCAAGGAAGGGGCCGCCGGGTGGGCTGAGGCGGCGGCGCTGCTACCCGCGCTGCCCATCGAATTTCACCCCGCCACCCGCGCGCTCGCGGATGTGGCCGCCGACTTGAAAGCCCGCTACAAACTCAGCCTCGCCGACGCCTTCGCCGCCGCGCTGGCGAAGGAAAGCAAAGCTGAACTCGTGACAGGCGACCCAGAGTTCAAGCCACTCGAAAAGGAAATCAAGATCAGTTGGTTGAAGTAGGCGCGTGAGTAGCGCGCCTTGGAATTGCGCGTAGATGACGGCGCTGTCGGATTCTTTCTTTCGAGAAAAATCATCCGCCTCACTCGCGCGACGCGGCTCGACACCACTTCACGTTTGCCTTTTCGTCTGTAAATCGACGCTTCACCCGAAATGCCCCGCAAGCCGAGCAAACGCACAATCAAAAGCTCTACGACCGCGAAGGCGAAACGCGCACCTAAGCGGGAGCGCAACGGCAACGTGGAATCGTGCATCCTCCGCGAGGATTCGCCGGAATACGCCGCTGCCCCGCCGCGCTTCATTGATTTATTTTGCGGCATCGGCGGCTTCCGCATCGCCTTCGAGCGTGCGGGCGGGCGGTGCGTCTTCTCCTCCGATTATGACAAGTTCAGCCAGCAGACCTACGAGGCCAATTTCGGCGAGCGTCCGCACGGCGACATTCACGGCGTCGCCGTTGCCGACATTCCCGCGCACGACATTCTTTGCGGCGGCTTTCCCTGCCAGCCGTTCAGCATCGCAGGCGTCTCAAAGAAACTCAGCTTGGGCCGCAAGCACGGCTTCGAGGACGAGAAGCAGGGCAACCTTTTCTT
>JANXWU010000170.1 GCA_025350985.1 Spartobacteria bacterium
CCGCGCGCCGCGCCGCGTCAATCGCCGTGCCGGCGAGTGTTTCGAGAAGATCGGGCATGGGCGAAGAGTTTAGAGGGTGCGAGGTGCGGGGTGCGAGGTGCGGGGAAAGAAATTAACCCAACTTCCGCAGTTCAACAATCAATTGGCTGATTTCCGGCCATTTTGGATTGCAAGCGTCGGATTCGAGTGAGGGGGATTCTAAAAAGCGCGTGTAGTGAAGACCAACCCCCTTGTAGGGAGGTAATTTTCGGGCGAAAATTGCCGCATGTATTTGCGCCCGATTTCCCGCCGCAAGGATGGCAAGCGCCATGTGTACTGGCAACTGGTGCGTTCCGTGCGCTGCGGCAAACGGGTACGGCAGGAGACGGTCGCATATCTGGGTGAGTTGAACGCCACAGAACGTGCGCAGGCGCATGCTCTGGCGCTGAAGTTTTCGGGACGCGCTCAGCAGAATGATTTGTTTGCGCCGCCGCTGCCGGATGTCGCGAATATCCGCATCGGCAAGGTGGGAATGGAGAACAGCCGCAACTTCGGAGATGTGTGGCTGGGGTGGACGTTGTGGCGGGCGCTGAAGCTGGACGAGCGGTGTGAAGAACTGCTGCCGCAGGGGCGGGAAGACATTTCCTGGGCGACGATGGCGGCGGTGCTGGTGATCGCGCGGCTGTGCGAGCCGTCGAGCGAGTTGCATATCGCCGAGGACTGGTACAAAAGAACGGCGCTGCAGGAAACCCTCGGGCTGCCGCCCGAGAAGGTGAACGACGATCGGCTGTATCGCGCGCTGGATCAGCTGTTGCCGCACAAGGAAGCCATCGAAGCGCACTTGAAGACGCGGCTGGGGGAGCTGTTCAAGCTGGAGTACGACCTGCTTTTGTACGATGTGACGAGCACCTACTTCGAGGGGCTGGCGGAAAATAATCCTCAGGCGATGCGGGGCTACAGCCGGGACAACCGTTCAGATTGCAAGCAGGTGTGCATCGCGCTGGTGGTGACGCGCGAGGGGCTGCCGCTGGGTTACGAAGTGTTCGATGGCAACACGGTGGATGTGACCACGGTCGAGCACATCGTGGGCACGATGGAGCGGCGCTTCGGCCTCGCCGGCCGGGTGTGGTGCATGGACCGCGGGATGTGCAGCGCGAAGAACATTGCCTGGCTGCAAAAGACCGGGCGCGGATACATCATCGGCGCGCCGAAATCCGAGCTCAAGAAATGGCGGCAGTCGCTGGCGCAAACGCGCGACTGGGAAACAGTGCGGGAGGGGCTGGAGGTCAAGCGCCAGGCCAGCCTGGACGGAACTGAGGTCTTCATTCTGTGCCGCAGTGCGGATCGGCGCGAAAAAGAAAAAGCGATGCACGACAAGTTCCAAACCCGCATCGAAGACGCGCTGACGCGCATGGCGGGGCGGATCAGCAAGGCGCGTCGCCAACTGAGTCGCGGCGTTCTTGAGCGCCAGATCGGCCGGTTGCTGGAACGCAACGGCCGCGCCGCGGGGCGCTACCTCATAGATGTGCAAGAGGACGCCACTGTCGCAGCGGGGCTGCGCCTAAGCTGGCGCGTGAACGAAGCCTGGGACGACTGGGCGATACTCAGCGAAGGCGCTTATCTTTTGCGCACCAACATTCCGGACTGGGACGGTCCGGCGCTGTGGCAGGCCTACACCCAGCTTACCCAGGCCGAAGCGGCGTTCCGCATCCAGAAAAGCGAACTCTCCATCCGCCCGGTGTGGCACCAGAAAAAAGAGCGGGTGCAGGCACACATCTTCGTCTGCTTTCTCGCCTATGCGCTATGGAAAACCCTGGAAAAATGGACCCAGGAAGCGGGCCTCGGAAGCAGCCCGCGCACGTTGCTCGACGAAATGAAAACCATCCACAGCGCCGATATCGTACTGCCCCTGGCCGATCAGCCGGGAAAAAATCTGCGCATTCGCAGCGTCGTCAAACCCACCAAAGCCCAAGCCGTCCTGCTCGGCCGCATGGGCATCAAGCTCCCCGAAAGACTCGACAATGTCACCAAAAACCAAGTCGCAAACCACATAATGTAGTGAAGACTTTTTTCGTTAAATCCACGAAGCCACAAGACTTGACTCTCTGAACTGCGGAAGTTGGGTTAGCTCCGCCCCTACAAACGTATCCGGACAAACGCATCCGGATCATTTCTTTTTCTTCGCCCGCTTTTTCCCTTCCCCGCCTTTCTCCGGCCGCAGCGGCTTTCCCGTCGCGGGGAGGAGCGCGAGTTTCAGCACGTCCTCGATCGTTTTGACATAGGTCAGTTTGAGATCGCGCCGGACCTCGGCGGGCAGCTCGGATTCGTCTTTCTTGTTTTCCTCGGGCAGGATTACTTCCTTCAATCCCGCGCGCCGCGCCGCCATGAGTTTTTCCGGTACGCCGCCGACGGGAAGGATTTCGCCGCGCAGCGTGATCTCGCCGGACATCGCCAGATCGCGCCGCACCGGACGGCGAGTGATGAGCGAAAGCAGCGCGGTGA
>JANXWU010000206.1 GCA_025350985.1 Spartobacteria bacterium
CCGGGACATTCAAGTGATCGTCCACACGGCGGCGCAGCCTTCGCATGATTGGGCGGCCCGCGCTCCGCTCGTCGATTTCGGCGTCAATGCCCTCGGCACGCTTCATGTCCTCGAAGCCGTGCGCGCACATTGCCCGGAGGCCATTTTCATTTTCACGAGCACGAACAAAGTTTACGGCGACACACCCAACCGTCTGCCGCTGGTGGAGTTGGAAAAAAGGTGGGAAATCGCCTCCGGCCACGCTTTTGAAAAAGGCATCAACGAGACCATGTCCATCGACCAGACCAAGCATTCACTTTTCGGCGCGAGCAAAGTCGCCGCGGATGTGCTGGTGCAGGAGTATGGGCGTTACTTTGGCCTAAGGACGGTGTGCTTTCGCGGCGGCTGTCTGACTGGTCCAGCGCACGCGGGCACGGAGTTGCACGGCTTTCTAGCCTACTTGATGAAATGCGCGGCGACGGGTCAGCCGTACCGCGTGTTTGGCTACCAGGGCAAACAGGTGCGCGATAACATTCATAGTCACGACCTTGTCGAAGCCTTCTGGCATTTCTTCCAGGCGCCGCGAGTCGGCGAGGTTTATAACTTAGGTGGAAGCCGACACTCGAATTGTTCGATGCTCGAAGCCATTGACCTTTGCGAGCAAATCAGCGGGCGAACCCTTGACTGGACGTATATCGAGGACAACCGCATCGGCGATCATATTTGGTGGATCAGCGACGTGGGGAAATTTCGCGAGCACTATCCCGCTTGGAGTTACCGTTACGATCTGCGCGGGATTCTGGAAGAGATCCACGCCGCGTGCGTGAGCGGGTAAGCCCGGATTTGCGGGCGCAACGGCGGTGTCAATTCAGAGCACGCCGGGCTGGAAAAAGGCAGCTACGCCAGTCGCCCGCAGCAACTCTTGAACTTTTTCCCGCTGCCACAGGGACAGGGATCGTTCCGGCCAACTTTGGGCAGCTCACGCTTGACCGGCTCCAACTCGATTTTTAACTCGTCCTGCGTCGAGGCCGTTCGTTCGCCCTGCGGATGCTCAATCTTCATCCCGGCATTCTGACCGGGGGCTTGCGGCGATTCGGGATGCAGCAAATGTTGCGGCAAAGCCGACAGGAACTGCTCGAACGCCATCAGGTTCGACGTGCTGCGGAATAAGTTGTGCAGC
The DNA here is from genome assembly GCA_025350985.1 of Spartobacteria bacterium. Lineage (GTDB taxonomy): Bacteria > Verrucomicrobiota > Verrucomicrobiia > Chthoniobacterales > Chthoniobacteraceae > JANXWU01. The sequence goes on from JANXWU010000206.1 coordinate 1,160, forward strand.
GTTTCGTTCTTAATGTTCGCCATTAAGTCCACGAACATTTCATAAGCCTCGGTCTTATATTCAATCAGCGGATCCTTCTGGCCATAGGCGCGGAGATAGACGGCTTCGCGCAGGGAGTCCATGGCGTAAAGATGCTCCTGCCAGAGCCGGTCAATCGCGTTGAGAATGACGTAGCGTTCGAGGCTCCGCACCGCGAACTGGTCCTCGTGCGAGCATTTCAGCTCGTAGGACTTCTTAATCTTCTCGATCAGAAACTTGGTGATCTCCTCGACCGTCATCTTCTCGAGGCCCGTTTTCTCGGCACTTAGTCCAAGTGGAAAAGTAATATTCACCCAGTGCAGCAATCCGTTGTGATTCTGATCGCTGTCGCGCTCGGGTCCGATGAACTCCAGCACCTTCGCGGGAACGGCTTCATCAATGACTTCATAGATCATCGAGCGCGGGTCTTCGGTTTCGATGACTTCGTTGCGATAGCCATAAACGACTTCGCGCTGCTTGTTCATCACATCGTCGAAATCAAGCGTGCGTTTGCGAATCATGTAGTTCCGCTGCTCGACCCGTTTCTGCGCGGTTTCGACGGAACGATTCAGCCACGGATGCTCCAACTCCTCACCTTCCTTCATGCCGAAGCGCTCCATGATTTTCGTCATGCGATCCGCCGCGCCGAAGTTGCGCATCAAGTCGTCTTCAAAGCTCACGTAAAATCGCGACGAGCCGGGATCGCCCTGGCGCGCGCAGCGTCCGCGCAACTGCCGGTCGATGCGCCGAGATTCGTGCCGCTCCGTGCCGATGACATGCAACCCGCCGAGCCCCGGAACGCCGGGGCCGAGTTTGATGTCCGTGCCGCGGCCCGCCATGTTCGTGGAAATCGTGATCGTTCCCGGTTGTCCGGCACGCGCGACAATCTCAGCCTCCTGCATGTGATACTTGGCGTTGAGCACCGCGTGCGGAATCTTGTCTCGCTTCAACATCCGACTTAGTAACTCACTCGACTCGACACTAACTGTTCCCACCAATGCCGGCTGTCCGCTGGCGTGGCATAGTTTGAGTTCGTCGATGACCGCGTTGTATTTCTCCCGGCGGGTCTTGTAGATTTTGTCGTTGGAATCTTTGCGAATGCAGGGCTGATTCGTCGGGATAACTATCACGTCGAGCTTGTAGATGTCGTGGAACTCATTGGCCTCCGTCTCGGCCGTGCCGGTCATGCCCGCGAGTTTTTCATACAGGCGGAAATAGTTTTGAATCGTGATTGTGGCGAGCGTCTGCGTCTCGCGATCGATCTGCACGCCCTCCTTCGCCTCCACCGCCTGGTGCAAGCCGTCGCTCCACCGCCGGCCCGACATCTTACGCCCCGTGTATTCATCGACAATGACCACCTTGTTGTCCTCGACGACGTATTGGACATCCTTTTCGTAAAGACAGTAAGCGCGCAGGAGCTGCGAGATGTTGTGCATCCGCTCGGCTTGGTTGTCGGTGTAAGTCTGCCGCTCGGTCTTCGCCTTGACCCTTTGCTCGGGGGTAAGACTTACGTCGAGATCGATTTCGGCAAACTCGCTAATCAAGTCCGGCAGCACGAATGAGTCTGGATCATCCGGGTTGAGAAAATTGCGACCTTGATCGGATAGGTCGGCTTCATGCTGGCGCTCGTCGATGGTAAAGAACAACTCCTCCTTGATCTTGAACATCTCCTCCTTCTTCGCATCGCCGTAGTAAGACAATTCCGTCTTGTCCAACACCTTCCGAATCTCCGGTTCCTCCATCAACTTCAGGAGACCTTTGTTGCGCGGGTTGCCGAGCTTTACCTTAAACATCGGCAAGCCGGCGTCCTCAACCTTGCCTTTCTCAATCGACTCCTTCGCGTCCGCCATCAACCGATTGCAAAGCATCGTCTGCTTTTTCACCAACTGATCGACCAGCGGGCGGTAGCGGTCGTATTGGTGCGTCGAGACGGTTGCCGGGCCGCTGATGATGAGCGGAGTGCGCGCCTCGTCGATCAGGATCGAGTCCACTTCGTCCACGATTGCGAAGTAATAGCCGCGCTGGACTTGCTGTTCCTGGCTGGTCGCCATGCCGTTGTCGCGGAGGTAGTCGAAGCCGAACTCCGAGTTCGTCCCATACGCGATGTCGCAATAGTATTGCGCGCGGCGTTCGCTCGGCGACTGGTCGTGTTGGATGATCCCGGTGGTGAGCCCTAGGAAGCCGTAAAGCTGTCCCATCCACTCGCCGTCGCGCCGGGCGAGGTAATCGTTCACCGTGACCAGATGCGCGCCGCGGCCCGTGAGCGCGTTTAAATAAAGCGGCAGTGTCGCGACGAGCGTCTTGCCTTCGCCGGTGGCCATCTCGGCGATTTTGCCGTGGTGCAAAACCATGCCGCCGATGAGCTGCACGTCAAAATGGATCATCGCCCACGTCACAGGCTGGTCGCAGACGGAAAAGGTGTGCTTGCGCTCGGTCAGCCGGCGCGCGGCATTTTTCACCACGGCGAAGGCTTCGGGTAAAATTTCCTCCAGCACGCGCTGCTGCTCGACGGCGTCCTCGAGCTTGGAAATGCGTTCCTTCCATGCCGTTGTCTTCTCGCGCAGCGCCTCGTCCGGCAGCGATTGCAGCTCCTTTTCGAGTTGATTGATTTGCGCGACGATCGGAGCCGTCCGGCGCACTTCGCGCTGGTTTTTGGAGCCGACGATTTTTTTAAGAACCCAGTTGATCATGAAAATGTGTCCGCAGGTTACGCAGATTTCCGTAGAAGAAAAGCGGCAGACCGCCCGTGTGGGAATCCGCTCGATTCGCGGGCCGGTAACTTACTTGCTTCCCGGCCGCGTCAAAGGAATTGCCGCCAAATCCGGCGGCAGCTTGTCCGGCTCGAAAGTCTCCACGTTCAGTTTTACGAGGCTGACAAACTCGCAGCCAAAGTCCGGCACTGTCCCGCCGCTGCGATCGACGATCGTGGCCACCGCCGCCACCTTGCCGCCGTGAGCGCGCACGATGTCGATAGTTTCCTGCACGCGCCCGCCGCGCGTGACGACGTCTTCGACGACGATGAACCGTTCGCCCGGCGCGATTTGAAACCCGCGCCGCAGCACGAGCTGATTGTTTTCCTTCTCGGCGAAAATGTGGCGCTGGCCGAGATGCCGACCGACCTCATGCCCGACGATGAGGCCGCCGAGGGCAGGGGAGATCACGCTGTCGCATTCGATGCGCCGCACTTTTTCCGCGAGCAGGCCGCAGACGTGCTCGGCGATTTTCGTGTGCTGCAAAAGAAGCGCGCACTGGAAAAACGTGCGGCTGTGCAAACCCGAGCGCAGCACAAAATGTCCATTGAGCAGCGCGCCGGTTTCACGGAAAAGATCGAGAACTTGATCGGACATGGCGTGCTTTAAAAGACGCGATTAGTTCACCTCGAACTCGGCGTGGACGATGGTGATGATGTCCTTTTCGAGAGAGGACGTGTCGTTGTTGCCTTCCTCGGAGGTCTTGGTGGCATTGGCGGCATTGATGTTAATGATGCCCATGTCGGCGACGATCAGCTTGCCGATGCTGGCGTTGCCCGCGGAGCGGAGAATGTTTTCGGCACGACCCCGGGCGTCCTTGGCCGCCGCGGCCAGCATCTCGAGTTTGAGTTCACCCAGCCGCGTGTAGAAGTACTTGGGCGCTTCGGAGTTCACCGCCACGCCCTGATCGAGCAGCGAGGTGATTTCGCGCGAGGCCTTCTCGATGCGCGGCACATCGGTCGAACGCACCACGATTGACTCACGGGTCAGGAATCCTTTGGAGACCTTCGTTTCGGTGCGAACGGGGACGTTGGTTCCAGGCAGCACCTTGTCCTCGATGACTTTTTCAAAGACCTCCTCGAAGGTCGCAGACTGCGGCTGAATTTCATCGGGCTTGATGCCTTGTGCGACTAAGAATGCGACGGCCTTGTCCTGGCCATCGCGCAGCGTCCGGTAAGCCGCGGTGCGCTCGGGTGCCCTGGCTTCGATATTGGCTTCCCACTGGATGAGATCGGAGACGATGCGCTTCCGCGCCGAGCCGGTGACGCGGATGTTGTGCTTGTCCGGAAGTTTGCGGACCTCGCGCCAAGTATGGGCGGCGATCGAGGTGGACCAGACCATGCCGATGGCGAGAGCGACGACCCCGAGAGGACGGAGGTCGAGGCTGCGAGCGGTGGCGGGCGGGGTGGGTTCGGGATGATCAGGCATTGCAGGAAAAAAGCACAGACGCTTGGTGTCGTGCAATCTTTTGCTGAAGGAATGGAACTTATCGACGGGGGTGCAACGGACCGCAGTCAATGCCCGCAGGTGCGATGCTCGCATCCGGTCCAGCGACGATAAAAGTGCCGAGGGCGCCGTTCCCTCAAACTCCAGCGTTACCAGCTCGGTCGCGCAGAGCAGCGCTCGCGCTTTGAGGCAGGTCCAGGGTGCCGAGCGTGCAGCCGCTCTTCACCCGGCGCAATGGCAGCTCGCTGATCGAGAATGCAAGCTTGAAAGCTCATGATCATTTTTGTCGCAATCGCGTTCCCCTAACCAAATTTTCGATTCGGAGTTAAAATATACCCGATTTTCACTGTGAAGGGCTTGCGTTTCTGACAAAGCCTGCGAGCTTGTGTCGCATTTTTTTATCAGCATGAAACTCAGTCTTATTTCTCGGGCTTTTGCAGGAGTTGCCTGTGTGATTGCAGGTGCCTCGTTTGCCCAGGCTCTGCCTCAGCAAAACAGCGCGCCGCAGTTTGATGGGGATATTTCCACGCAAGCCATTCCCGCCGGGAAAGTCGTCGTGGTGCCGGTCACGGCATCGGATGCAGACGGCGACGCCATTCAATACAGCGTTAGTTCCAGTAATCCGCACATCATGGCGAGGGTCAAAACGGGTAATCCGAGCTTGCAGATGGAGGTGAGTTACGCCGGTGACCCAAATTCAACCTCGCCGGGCGCAGTGGCTTTTTCCGGGACGTTGACGTTTCAGCTTTTCCGCGACTTGGTGCCGCAGACGACTGGGATCATCGGCGGACTGGCGCAGGGCGGTTTTTATGACGGGTTGCTTTTCCACCGCATCATCTCGTTGAGCGGCACAAGCACGCCTTCGACGATCATCGTGCAGGGCGGCGATCCGGTGGGGGATGGCTCGGGCGGGCCCGGTTTTTCGTTCGACAACGAGTTCCATCCCGGGCTGATTTTTACCGGAAAAGGCCAGCTCGCGATGGCGAATTCGGGCTTTGATCGCACGACCTTTGGCGGCACGAACGGCTCGCAATTTTTCATCACGAACGGCACCCAGCGCCACCTCGATTTCAAACACACGATCTTCGCCGAATTGATGCGCGGCTACGCGGTGCTCGACAAGCTGGCCGTCGTTCCGCAAATCACGGGCACCACCGCCGCTCACATCCCAACCGGTGAGCCCACGGTGAAGCCCGTCATCACCGCCGCGCGCGTCGTGCCGAACCACACGGATGCCGTGATTTATCTCAGCGCGAACGCCACCGGCACCGCGACGATCACCGTCCACATTTGGGATGGCAAAACCTTCGCCGCCGATGGCCGGTCGCCGCAATACACGACGAAAACCTTTGGCGCGAGCGGCGTCGATGATGCCGTCAACGATCCGCCATTTCTGGTGCCGACGACAGATGTGGTGACGCCCGTCAACCACCCCATTTCGCTCGGATTCAAAGGCGTGGATTTGGAATCCGATTACCTTGTGTTCGATCATCAACGGTTGAGCGATTCGCTTATCACCCCCGCGCTGGTGCCCGAGGATTTGGTGAATCTTTCCACGCTCACCGGCAAATTAAAGAAGGCGAATCCCGATCCCGTGTCGGGATTTCTCTGGGCGAAATTTTCCCCGCAAAACCAGATGATCGTGTCCAGCACGACTTCGACGCCCGTCCAAATCAAAACAGCGCTCCTCGCCAGCTTGAATCCCATCATCAGCGGCACTTCGATCTACGACGCCACGCGGTTTGCGGCGGTTGCTCTTTCGGTGCCGACCCGGACTTTGCAGGCGGAGAACCCGCAGGGAGCCGATCTCGCGCGTCTGAATCGCTTGCTGCTTGGGGACGCCTACCCTACCTCCATCCTGACGGAGTTGAACGTCGATCTCATTGGTCGTAATCCGCTGACCGTGCTGCCTCTGAACAACTTTGATCGTCCTTTCGATTTCGCGGCGAACGTGTCGCAACTGGGGGAGAACCCGAATGATTTTGGCACCGTCCGCGTGGGCATCGGCGACCGGCGCATCAGTGGGGAGGCGGTGACGGTCGCGGCCAAACCGGGAATGGCGCTGACCAATGTCGTCATCGCCAGTTTGAGCGACACAGATTTGCAGTCAGCCGCGTCCAATTTCACCGCGACGGTAAACTGGGGCGATGGAACGCCGGTCGTGACCGGCTCGGGCGTCGCGCTCACCAGCGGTTCGATCAATTTCCGCGCGCGCCCGGCGGCGAAAGTTTTCCAAGTCAGTGCCTCGCACACCTACGCCCGCGAGGGGACGTATCCGCTCCATGTCGTGCTCAGTGACACGAACGGCGCGACGGCGACCGCGATGAGCACGGCGCTGGTTTCCTCCAGCGCGCTCGTGGCCAAAGGCGCGACGATCGCGAGCGCGGGGATCGTGCGTGGTGCGGTGGCGACCTTTGCGGAAACGGGCGGCTCCGTTCTGCCCGCCGACTACTCCGCGTCCATCGACTGGGGCGACGGTAGCCACGCGAAAGGCTTGATCGTGGCGAATCGCACCGGGGGTTTCAGCGTCATCGGCTCGCATCGTTACCTGGACCCCGAAGCGTTCTCTGTTTGCATCACGATCGCCGACAAGAACACGCACACGGCGACGGTTTGGAGCACGGTGCAGGTTCGGAACAGCGCCGTCTCGCACCTCCCTCCGTTCGCGCAAGTGAACCTGGTCGGCGGCTGGCAGAGCGACCTGACTGCCTCGGTGAGCGGCAGCGGCGCGTCGATGCAGCAGTACATCAGCGGGTCGCTCATCGTGCTCAATTCCGGGGCGAAAACCTCCGCGCCTTCCTCGATCAAACTTTTCCTGTCCCCCGACCAAAACCTCAGCACCGACGGCGCAAATCCCGACACGCTGTTGCATCCCGTCCGGGGCAGCAGCCAGAACGCGCTCGTCATTTTTCCCCTCAAACAAGGCTACGCCAACACCTACCACTTCCACCCCGCCGGCCCTCCGGTCGCGCCGCAAATTTCCAACGTCCCGCAGCCCGACACCCGCATCCCCCTGCCGCGCGGAGTCGATGGGCGCGGCAAATACATCATCGTGCAAATGGAATACAGCGATCCACTCACGAGCCACCAGGCGGTCAACACCGTTTTTATCGGCGGGCCGATCTTTTAAATGCCGAGCCCGTCAACGCCGCCCGCTTCCCCCGTATTGCTGCGGCCTTTTTAGCCTCCGAAATTAAATGCGTTTCCCCTGTCTCATGAATACTCCTTCCCCTCTTCGCCTTCTCGCCGGTGCCGCGGTCATCGCCCTCGGCTGCACGCTCGCGATTTCCGCAGTGCAGCCGCAAAATACGGCGCCGGAGTTTGACGCCGACATTGCCACGCAGTTTGTGCCCGCGGGCAAGACGTTGGTGGTGCCCGTGATGGCTCACGACGCGGATGGCAACCCGCTGACTTATTCCGTGAGCAGCAGCAGCAAAGCGGTGCTTGTGCGTGTCAAAACAGGGAATCCCGACCTCGTCATGACCGTGAATTACAGCGGGACGAGCGGCTCGCCTTCGCCCGGCGCGGCGGCGTTTTCCGGCACGCTCACGTTTCAGATGTTTCGCGACCTGACTCCGAACACCGCCTCGATTATCGGCGGACTCGCTCAGGGCGGATTTTACGACGGGCTGACTTTTCACCGCATCTCCTCGCTCGACGGCAGCGGCAATCCGAGCAGCATCATCGCGCAAGGCGGCGACCCGGACGGCGACGGTACCGGCGGGCCGGGCTTTCGTTTCGACAACGAGCTGCATCCCGGCCTCATCTTCACCGGCAAAGGCCAGCTCGCGATGGCGAACTCGGGCCACGATTCGAGCGACAATTTCAACGCCACCAACGGCTCGCAATTTTTCATTACCAACGGCCCGCAGCGGCCGCTGGATTTCAACCACACGATTTTCGGCCAGCTCGTGCGCGGCTTCGATGTGCTCGACGAGATCGTGAATGTGCCGACCGATGCGAATGGCAAACCAACCTCCGATGTGGTGATCCAATCCGCCGACGTCGTGCCAAATCATGGCGACGCCGTCCTTTACCTCAGCGCGATCACGACTGGCACCGCCAGCATTTCTGTCCGCATTTGGGATGGCAAAACTTTTGCCTCCGACGGAAAAACGCCGCGTTATACGACGAAAACTTTTCAAGCTGTGGCGGTCAACGACACGATCAACGACCCGCCCTTTCTGAGTCCGGTGCCGGACACGGTCGCGCCACTGGGGACGGTCGCGGGCATTCCGCTGCACGGCATCGACCTGGAATTTGACTATCTGTCGTACGGTCGCATCGCCGGGACTGGCAACAACGCCCACGTCGAGGCGGCGAACAGCAACGTCGTCGCCGTCTCTTCCGGCTCCTCCGCCGGACCCGTGATCGTGCCGTTTGTCGTGTCAGCATTTGGCCAGCAAAATCGCGGCAGCACGCAGCTCATCTACGATTTTCAAACGGCCACCATCGGCTTCGGCGACAAAAAACTCACGGCGCAACCGGCCACGATCATGACCTCCTCCACGGCCAGCGGCGTGCTCGCGACCTTCACCGATGCCGACACGGCGGAGACGACGGCCAGTCACTTTACCGCGACGGTGAATTGGGGGGACGGGACACCGGTGGTGTCGAGCACGGGCGGCTCGGTGGCCATTGTCACCAGTGGCTCCTCGTCTCCGCAGCCTTTCAAAGTGACGGGCACGCACGGGTATCAACACGAGGGCCAATTTCCGTTGACCGTCATGATTAACGACGTGAACGGCGCGACCGCCACGGCCGCAGGCACGGTGTTTGTTTCCGCAAATCCTCTCGTCGCCAAAGGCGTGGCGCTGACGACGACGGGATTGGTCAACGGACTCATCGCCAACTTTTCGGAAACCGGCACGCACGCCGCCGGCGAGTACGCCGCGAGCATCGATTGGGGCGACGGCATCATGACGCCGGGGTCCATCGTCACCGGCTCGAATATCGTGACGACGATGACCAGCGGCACCATCACCACCACCAGCACGAGCAGCGGTTTCAACGTCGTCGGACGCCACAATTTTACCGACTCCGAACCGTTTGCCGTGAGCGTGTCGGTGACCGGCTCGGGTGCGAATCCTTCGACCGCGTGGAGTACGGTGGAGGTCAACAACGCGCGCGCGGCCAAACATTTTCCGCCGTTTGCGCAGGGACATCTCGTGGGAAATTTTGTGCCCGAGGACCCGCGCAATCTCGCCAGTCCGACCGCGCCTTTTCAAGACAGCACAACGAGCGGCGGGACGTTCCAAGGTCTGCTGAAATTTTCGATCGTGGTGCTCAACTCGGGCAACCGTCCGGTCAACCGCGGCTCGCTTCGGTTCTACGTTTCCGGCACGCCGGATTTGGTGAAGACCGGCCCGAACGCCGCCACGCTTTTGCGCGTCAGCCGCACCACCACCCGGACGGCGATTGGGCTGCCCAATCTTGCGCCGGGCTTTGGCGAGCGGTTTGATTTTCGCGCCCCCAATCCACTCTCTTCGACCCCGACGCCGGACACGCGCATCCCGGGGCCTCCGGGCGTGAACACGGCGGGCGGCTACCTCATCGTGGAAATGGTTTACACCGATCCGCTGACCGATCACGAGGCGGTGACGCGCACCTTTTCGGCGCAAATAAATCAGTCGCCATAGCGCATCGGATTTCGTGAAATCGCCCGATGACCACCGGCGAAACTTTTGCGACTCAGCTCGAAACGGCCCGCGCGCGGGGTGAATCTCTGGAAGGTTTGCTGCAACTCGTCCTGAAACATTTCGACGCGCAGACCGGCACGATTCACCGGCTGAATCCGGAGACGGGCCGGCTGAATCTGGCCGCGCAAATCGGGATACCGGAGGCGTTGCTGGCGCGCATCGGCGACATTCCGATGGGCAAGGGGATCGCCGGCGCCGCGGCTCGCGATCAGAAAGCGGTGAACATTTGCAACCTGCAATCTGACCAGAGCGGAGTGGCGCGGCCGGATGCGAAAATGACTTTGATGGAAGGCGCGCTCGCCGTGCCGATGCTGGTGGATGGCCGGATGCAGGGCACCCTCGGCGTGGGCAAAAAAACCGCGCACCAATGGAGCGAAGCCGAGACGCGGGAGTTGGAGCAAATCGCCGCTACGCTGGGAAAAGCCGGGTTTTAATTTGGAACTGTTGGTCGTCCTCCTCCGATGCTCATCGTCCTCACTGGTTGCACGCGCGGGCTGGGACTCGCGTTGACGGAACAGTTTGCAGCGCGAGGCGCAACCGTCGCCGGCTGCGGGCGCGCGC
>JANXWU010000216.1 GCA_025350985.1 Spartobacteria bacterium
CGGTCGCCCGATCCGGCGCGGCCAGCCTGGCGGAACTCAGTTTCTACGCGCTGCCCGCGATTTTAATTCCATTTCCATATGCGGCTGACGACCATCAATCACGCAACGCAGAGATCTTCGTGCGCGCGGAGGCCGCCCTCCTTTTGAAGGAGACCGAGTTGACGGGTGACCTGCTGGCGCGAACGATCAAGCAACTGGGCGGAGACCGGCGTCAACTTGAGCGGATGTCGAAAAATTGCGCGCGACTTGCGCCCCAGGATGCGGCCGGCCTCGTTGCCACCACCATGGAGAAATACACAAATGACAATCGCCGCGCCTGAGATGGACCTGGCTCGCTTTCTCACGGCGGAGCGGCATCGCGTTCATTTGATCGGCGTGGCCGGCAGTGGCATGAGCGGGATCGCCGCGCTCCTTTTGGAACTCGGACACGAAGTGACCGGTTCAGACAAGGTGGCCACGCAGGAAACCAGCCGTCTGCAGAGTCTCGGTCTGCAATTTCATCCCCAGCATCGTGCAGAAGACGCCAACCTGGCCGAGCTGATTGTTTATTCTTCCGCGATTAAGCCAGACAACCCGGTCTTGGCGCGGGCCCGTCAGCTGGATAAACCATGCGTGCGTCGCGCGGAAGCGCTGGCCTCCATCATGCTCGGGAAGCGCGGCATCGTCGTTGCCGGAATGCACGGCAAGACGACCACGTCAGCCATGATCGCTCATGTCCTACGGGAAGGCGGCTTGCATCCGTCTCACTACGTAGGCGCTGAAATTCCGATACTTGGGACCAATGCGCACTGGGATCCGCGCGGGAGTTATTTCGTAGCCGAAGGCGACGAAAGCGACGGGACGCTCGAGCATTTTCACCCGGAGCATTCGCTCATTCTAAATATCGAGGAAGAGCATCTCGACTTTTACGCCGACCTGGCGGCGATTGAGAGAGTGTTTGGCAAACTGATCGCGCAAACCAAAGGCACTGTTTTCTATAGCGCCGATGACGTTAACGCGACGCGATCCTGCCAGTCCTGTGGCCGTGGCATCTCCTATGGTTTGGCGAGCAACGCGGATTATCGCGGCGCCGACATCGAGCTCAAGAATTTCGCGTCGACCTTTTGTGTTTACTATCGAGGCAAACAACTGGGGAAGGCCGTTCTGAATGTTCCGGGCCAGCACAATGTGCACAATGCCATCGGCGTGATTGCCGTGGCCACGGAGTTGGGTGTCCCGTTCGAGAAAGTGGCTTCTTCCCTGCGCAAGTTCGAGCATGCGCGTCGGCGCTTTGAGATCAAGTACGCGAGCGACCGTTTCCTGCTGGTGGACGATTACGCGCATCATCCGACCGAAATTCGCGCCACCTTAAAGACGGCGCGGTCGGCCGGTCGTAAGCGAGTGCTGACCATGTTTCAACCTCATCGCTACACACGCACCAAAGCGCTGCGCAAGGAATTCGGAGCGGCTTTTGACGATGCCGATCGGGTTTTCATCACGGACATTTATGCAGCCAGCGAAACACCCATCCCCGGAGTGAGCGGCCAAATGCTCGTGGACGAATTGATTGCGCACGGACATCGCGGAGTCACGTATCACCCGCAGCGCGAATCGATTCACCGCCACGTCGGTAATGCGATCGATTCAGGCGATCTTGTGCTCAGTCTGGGTGCCGGAAATATCCACGAGGAACTGGCGCTTCTCGCGGCCGACCTCGTCATTGCCGAGAAACTGAAGGCCCTGGTAGGCGAAGAAGGTGACATCCGGCTGTATGAGCCACTGGCCAAGCACACAACCCTGCGCGTGGGCGGGCCCGCGCATTTCTGGGTCGAGCCGAGGAATGAAGCGGCCTTTGCCGAAGTGATCCGTTTTTGCCGGCGCGAGAATCTGCCGCTCTTCGTGATTGGACGCGGTTCCAATCTACTTGTACGCGACGGTGGAATTCGCGGCGTGGTGGTTCACCCCTGCGGCGGAGAATTCGACAAGGTGGAAGTCAACGGCACTGAGATCACTGCGGGCGTGGGGGCCAAGCTGAAGGAAATCGCTTATGCCGGAAGAACCTCCGGTCTGGGCGGCCTGG
>JANXWU010000260.1 GCA_025350985.1 Spartobacteria bacterium
CCCAAAGCCGATGCACGCCGAAATCACGGCTATGAACGTTCGTGTCGTGGAACAGAACGACAGCGCGTTCGGAAAGCTTGGGTAGCCAGCTTTCGAAATCGTGCTTCACGGATTCGTAGTAATGCAACCCATCGATATGCAAAAGATCTATGGTGCCGTCCTCGAAGGAGGCCAACGCATCGTCGAATTTCGAACGCAGCAATTGCGAGAATGCACCATAGCGGGTCGCATTGTGCGATTCAACGGCCTGGAACACCTGAGCACCATAGGGTGATGCGTGTTCGTCGCCTGTCCAAGTATCGACGGCGAAGCAACGAGTGTGCAAACCATGCCGTGCAATAGCCTGACAGAAGGCGAAGTAAGAGTTGCCGTAGTGCGTCCCCAGCTCTACCAATCGGCTAGGTCGCTGATGTTCGACGAGCCAAAATGCGAACGGAATGTGCTCGATCCAAGCCGGGGTGCTGAACTCGATCCAGTCGGGTTCGTTTTGAAGCGCTTCGAGTGCGACGGAGTGGCGGACCTCCGCCAGATCAATTTGGGGCACAACACCTGACTTCTCATCGAGCTGATCAGGCAACTTTATGAGCTGTTCTTGCATTCGTACCCACCATCAGCTCGCGCGCTAACAACTAACTTGGACTACTCAGTCGCGTCAAAACTTTCGTTTTTGCTGCCTATGAAACGCCGCGACTCTGGTCTGATCGCGCTTCCCTCACTGGCAACTTGGCATAGCCTGGGGCAACCAGAAAACAAAGCGTCCTGATGTCGCTGTTTGACCAATCCGACGCATGCAACCAGCAAAACAAGCACTTCGCTACCACGTATGCCGATCAATCGCGACAGGCAAGTTGTGGCGTTTGAAGGTCTGCCTTGACGCAACCGGCCGGCTTCAGTGTTTCTGGGGGGCGTCGATCTCGTCGTGTTTTTGTTAACGCCTAACGATTCGTAAAACCGCTTGACCACGTTCACGATTAGGAATTCGAGCTGAGCCTTCCTACCATCAATGAGCCGGTTTTTGTCGACGTTGCGCTTTACAGCTACCGGTTATATGGGTTGTTGACGCATTGAGCGCATCCGGCTGAGACGACAGGCTGGGAGCCGGGTGGTCTCATGCGGTCATTCTTGTGCCACGTCACGACAGAACGCCCTGCTGAGCCGCTGGGGCCAAGTACGTTGCGCTGGCCAGGGATGTTCCAGATGGCAATCGGGAAATACGGTTTGGGTTCCACATGCCATCGGCTCAACAATTAACTTTGTAGACAGCCAATGGAACGTCTTCTGCCGAATGCAAAAATAGGATTATGCATGCACCGTTCTGAACACATGCTCCGCCTCGTGAATAAGTCCATGAGGGGCTTGGAGATCGCGCCGGATTCTGCTCCTGTTGCGCCGAGGGTTGATGGCTGGAACGTCTCAACCTTGGATCATGTCAGCGTTCAGGCCGCGCAACAGCGATCAGCCATGCTCGCTGGCTGCGCCGATGCGGTCATGCCGACCGACTTCGTCGTCGACGACCGCGGCATGCTTGCCGCGGTCGGTCAGGGCGCGCGCTTTGATTTTATCATTGCTTCCCACGTCAGCGAATTCATAACTGACTTTGGCGGGTTTTTGCAGGATTGCGAAGCGATCCTTGAAGACGACGGTTTGCTGATCCTCGCAATCGCCGATAAGCGTTTATGCTACGGCGACTCGCAGCCCTTGAGTTCGACTGACACGGTGCTCAAGGCTTTCTCCAGGGAAAAAAGGGCTCATCAGGGGTCCTTTGCACAATACAGGACGCCATCGATGCTCGGCGTCGACAGGGATTGGCTGGGCCGCAGCGCGATCGGCTTTGCTGAGGAAGGGTCCTTCTACGAGCCGGCAACGCGACCTATGGGGTTCATGTTTACGCCGTCGAGTTTCGAGCTGGTTATTCAAGATTTGCGGCAGTTTGGCGTAACCAGCTTCGGCATCGAAGAGACAGTGGAACCTGGAGGTTATGAATTTCTGACGGTTCTGAAAAAGAAATCAAGCCGACCAGTGATAAACCGGACTTCACTTCTTCGTAAAATACTAAACAATGTTAAGCCGACGGCCATCTCAAGCACAAAAAAACAAGAAATCAAATCAGACGCTGCTTTTCTAAAGCATTCTGGATTTTGTCCCATTTGTGAAAAAAATGTTGTTTTTTCGTCAGCCGATGGGTGGCTTCGCGACCATTTTGTGTGCATCTCATGCGGGTCCATACCACGTGAGCGAGCCGTGATGCATGTCCTCAATTCCCTGCGCCCCGACTGGCGTACCCTAGCTATTCATGAGTCATCGCCATCGACTAGAGGTGTGAGCCCCAAGCTGTTGAACGAATGCCCTGGCTACGTTTCGACGCAGTATGATCCGAAGGTTTCCGTCGGCAGCGTCCATCCGCAGCTGGGATACCGTTGTGAAGATCTAAGTGCGCAGACTTTTCCGGATTGTTCCTTCGATGTTGTTGTAACGCAGGATGTATTTGAACATTTACCTCAACCAGAGGGTGCAGTCAAGGAAA
>JANXWU010000296.1 GCA_025350985.1 Spartobacteria bacterium
CGCCGCGGCGCACCGTCAGCACGCTGACCGTTTTTGATCGGTGAAAAAAGCGCGACCAAAATGTTTCGCGCAACCGCCACGCCTGCTGCCACTCGCGCGCGGGCGATCCGGCGGCGCTGCGAATGGCTTCGTCCACCGTCAATCCCAGCTTCCACGGGACTGGGCGGGCATTGCTTTGCAACTTGTGCCAATAGACCATGACCTGCTCGTCCGCGGATTTTTTCGCGGGCGATTCGGCGAAGGCGCAGAAAGGCAAAGAAAGAAGCGCCGGTAAAAGAAGGACTAGTTTCATGTCGAAAAAACGCGAACGGCGCCGACGCTACGCGAATGAATTGCGGAAGCCAATCCCGTTTCGCCGGTCGTGCGTTGGGCAAATTTGCGGACGCGATGACGGCGTGAAAAGCGGAATGGTTGAACCAGAAAACCGCGCCGCACTGCTTGACACGCATACCCGTTTCAACATCATCACAAATCGCTCGCGGCTCCGCGGGCGATGTGAGAGAAAAACCAACCGTATGAAATTTAGCGCCAGCAAAGAAAAGCTCCTCGAAGGTCTGCAAACCGTCCAGAGCGTGGTCAGCACGCGCACGACCCTGCCCATTCTCTCCAATGTTCTCGTGCAGGCTGTGGACGGACAGTTGCGGCTGACGACGACGGATTTGGACGTGGGCGTTCGCTGCGTGGTGGAGGCGCAAATTGACAAGCCCGGCGCGACCACGCTGCCCGCCCGGCGGCTGGCCACCATCGTTCGCGAGCTACCGGCCAATGACATCCAAGTGGACATCGACTCGAAAAATGTCGCGTCGATTCGCAGCGGCGCGAGTTTTTTCAAAATCATGGGCCTGCCGGAGGAAGAGTTCCCGCCCCTGCCGGCGTTCGAGGGCGCAAAGACTTTCACGCTGAAGCAAAAAGATTTGAAGGGCAGCTTGAAGAAAACCTCGTACGGGATTTCGACCGATGAAACGCGGTATGTGCTCAACGGCATTTTGTTTTCGTTTAAGGACAACAAGCTCACACTGGTCGCGACCGATGGGCGCCGCCTCGCTCTCGTCGAAATCGAGTTGGAATTCCCGCGCAGCATGGAGGCGGAAATCATCGTTCCGACCAAGGCGGTGGGCGAATTGGAGCGGTTGTTGGGCGATGACGGCGACGTGAAGTTGAGCGTGTCGGAAAATCAAATCGCGTTTGAAGTGGGCAGCACGCTGCTGGTTTCCAAACTCATCGAAGGCAACTATCCGAACTACCGTCAGGTCATCCCCGGCGAAGCGAAGGAACGCGTGACGCTGGAGCGGGAAACTTTTCTCGCCGCAGTTCATCGCGTCTCGTTGCTCGCGAGCGAAAAGTCGAATTCGGTGAAGCTGG
The DNA here is from genome assembly GCA_025350985.1 of Spartobacteria bacterium. Classification (GTDB taxonomy): domain Bacteria; phylum Verrucomicrobiota; class Verrucomicrobiia; order Chthoniobacterales; family Chthoniobacteraceae; genus JANXWU01. The sequence goes on from JANXWU010000296.1 coordinate 1,363, forward strand.
TTTTTTCCAAAGGCAACATCGACATCATGGCCAACACGCCGGAGGTCGGCGAAGCGCGCGAATCGCTGGCGGCGCAATACAAAGGCAAGGAGTTCTCCATCGCGTTCAATCCGGAGTTCCTGATGCAGCCGCTGCGGAACTTGGGCGAGGAGGAAATTTTCTTCGACCTCATCGACGAAATGAGCCCCGGTGTGATCAAGATCGCCACGCCGTTTCTTTACGTGTTGATGCCGATGCGCATTAGCTAGCACGTCGAGTCTTCGGCGGTCTCAGGGAGCGCGTGGGATGGTTTGGCTCGCTGCTCGTTGCGCAGAATGACGCGCGCTTTTCTAAGCGGCAGGCATCATCGAAGTGCAATACGGGCAGCGCGTGGCCTTGACCGGAATCGCGGTCGCACAAAAGGGGCAGTCCTTGGTCGGTGCCACCGCCGCAGGTTTGGGCGAAGGGACTGGCACCTTGAGTTTGTTGATCGCTTTGACCACCAGAAAAATACAAAACGCGACGATGACGAAATTCAACGTCACGGTCAGAAAGTTTCCATACGCCCAAACCGGCCCGAGTTTTCGCGCGTCCGCGAGCGCCATGCCCGGCGTGATCTTGTCCGAGAGCGGCAGGTAAAGATTGCTGAAGTCCAAATTGCCGATCAGTTTTCCAACCGGCGGCATCAGGATGTCTTCGACCAGCGACGCGACGATTTTTCCAAACGCTGTGCCGATGATCACGCCGACAGCGAGATCGACCGCGTTTCCCTTGACTGCAAAATCCCTAAATTCTTTGAGCATGTTTTTGGCCTCCTGAGTTTCGAGGCTTATAACCAACGGCAGTCTGGGCAGCAAGGCTAACTCCTCCGCGTCCTATTCGCGCCCGACTGCTTGTGCGACGCGACGAATCCTCGCGACCAGATCGGCAAATTCCTGCGGCATCAACGCCTGCTCGCCGTCGCTCTTCGCCAGTTCGGGATTGTTGTGGACTTCGAGCATGATCGCATCCGCCCCCGCGGCGACGGCGGCGAGCGCCATCGCGGGGATGTGCTCGCGCAGGCCGATGCCGTGGGTGGGATCGACGACGACGGGCAGATGCGTTTCCTTTTTCAGCACGGGAACGGCATTCAAATCGAGCGTGTTGCGCGTGTAGGTCTCGAAGGTGCGGATGCCGCGCTCGCACAAAATCACGTTGAAATTTCCCTCGCTCAAGATGTACTCCGCGCTCATCAGCAGGTCCTTGATCGTCGCGCTCATGCCGCGTTTGAGCATCACCGGCAGCTTGCTGCGGCCGACTTCCTTGAGCAGCGAAAAGTTCTGCATGTTCCGCGCGCCGACCTGGAGGCAGTCCGCGTATTGCGCGACGGCTTCGAGGTCTTTGGTGTCCATGACTTCGGTGATGATCGGCAGCCCCGTGGCCGCGCGCGCTTCGGCGAGAAGTTTCAGCCCGTCGATGCCCATGCCTTGAAATGAATACGGCGAAGTGCGGGGCTTGAAGGCACCTCCGCGCAAGATTTTCGCGCCGGCCTTTTTCACGTCCTGCGCGATCGACACGATCTGCTCGCGGCTCTCAACAGAGCAAGGCCCCGACATGAGCACGACCTCTTTTCCACCGACGGTGACGCCGCCGATTTTCACCAGCGATTCGGTCTGGCGAAATTCATGCGCGACGAGTTTGTAAGCTTTAAGCACCGGGGTGACGGATTCCACGCCCGGAATGGCGGCGATTGGTTTCTCGCGAATCACATCCTCAGAACCGATGACGCCGATAACCACGCGCATCGCGCCGCGGCTCACTTCCGTTTTCAAACCCCACTCGTGGATGCGATCCACGATGTGCTGAATCTGCGCTTCGGTGGCGTCCGGCGTGGTGACGATGATCATGGGAAAGGGCGCAAAATCTAGCGGGCGAGGGCGAATGGGCAATCAATTTTTCCGGCTTCGCGCCGCCGTGACAACACCACTTTCCGGCGTAAAGTTCGACCCGCGATGGAACTGAAATACACGGCTCTGGACGATCCGCTTTACACCTACCTTTGCTCGATGCGGTCGGGCGCAAACGATCCCGTGCTTCGAGATTTGCGGGAAGAGACGGAAAAACTCGGCGACGACAGCGTGATGATGATCAGCGAGGAACAGGGGGCGTTTTTCTCGCTGCTGGTCGGCGCGATCGGCGCGAAGACCGCCGTCGAGATCGGCTCTTTCACCGGCTACAGCTCCATCTGCATCGCGCGCGGTCTGCCGGAGGAGGGCAGGCTTTTTTGTTTCGATCTCAGCGATGAGTGGACTTCGGTGGCCCGCCGTTATTGGACGCGGGCCGGCGTGGAGAAAAAGATCAGTCTCCTGCTGGGCGACGCGCGGGAGACGATGCGAAAATTTCAACCGCCGGCTGAGATCGATTTCGCCTTTATCGACGCCGACAAGACCGGCTATGCCACCTATTTGGAATTGATCCTGCCGCACCTGCGACGCGGCGGCGTGATCGTTTTCGACAACATGCTGTGGGGCGGTCGTCTTGGTCGCGGACCGCTGGACGACGAGAGCGGACGTGCCATTGATTCGTTGAATCGGAAACTTGCGAACGACCCGCGTGTGGAGTCGGTCCTGCTGCCGATTGCGGACGGATTGCACGTCTGCCGCAAACGATGAACGCGGATGGATCAGATTTTCACGCGACGTTTGAGTTCCCACAACCGCAGGGCGGCGTTGAGGAGTCTCTGCGTCTGTTGCTGCGTCGTGCGTTTGCGCAGTTGCGCAGGCGGCGGCTGGGAACGAGTGGATTTCATGGCAGTGTTTTTGCTTAGGTTGCGGCTGTGATGTATTTCAGCACTTCCCATTCCATGTCCGTTTGCGCCACGCGCGCAGCGAGCACGACGGACACAACCCTTTTGCCACGAGCATGAAAAAAGTTCTCCTCATCGCCGACGACCGTCTCATCGGAAATTTCCACCGCGAAAAACTGGAGCGTCTTGGGTTCTCCGTGGAGACCGCGCGCCAAGCCGAGCCTGGCTTGAAGATGGTTCTGGAAAAAAAGCCCGACCTCGTTTTGCTCGATCCGGTTTTGGCCAACTCCGACGGGGTTCAACTCGTTTCGCAGATTCACGCCAGCGCGCCGAACACGCCCTTGTTCATCATCGGCAACTGTCCGCGCGACTTGGCGCGGCAGGCCGAAAAAATGGGTGCCACCAAGATTTTGCCGAAGACGGACGAGCCGGCGTTGCAATTGGCCGGCGAAGTTCAGGGTCTGTTCGGCGAGCAGCCGCAGACGCCGGACGACGCGCCATTCTCCGCGACGGACAATGCCGCCTCCTGGCTGAAATCCAGTCTGGAAGCCGCTGCCGAGTCCATCGGAGTGATGCGGCGGGACCTGCATGCGCTCGTGCGAAATGCGCACGATGTGAACTCCCTCCAGAATCTTTTTCGTCAGGCGCACTTTCTCTCCGAGCGCACCGCACTCGTCGGACTGCGCGCGGTTTACCGGTTGACCTCCACGATAGAGGTGCTCGTTTACGCCCTGCACAAAATGCCGGAGGAGGTGAATCCGTCCGTGCTGCGGACGTTGAGCCAGTCGGTGGATTTTCTGGCGGTGTTGCTCGCCGAGGAAAATCTGGTGCGCGTGAAAGATCCCTCGACTGCGGTGATTTTTGCCGTGGATGACGATGCGCAAGGCCGGGAAATGATTGCCGCCGCGATGAAGATGGCCGACTTGAAAATCAAAACCGCCGAGAGCCCCAACAGCGCGCTGGCCGTTTTGGAAGCGGAGGATTTCGATTTGATCTTCCTCGACATTGGCCTGCCGGAAATGAGCGGCTTCGATGTCTGCCTGCGGGTTCGCGCTTTTGCGCAACATGCGCAGACGCCGATTGTTTTTCTCACGGGGCTGGCCACGTTCCAAAATCGGGTCCAAGGCAGCTTGAGCGGCGGCAACGATTTCATTGCCAAGCCATTCAACCTGCACGAACTCGGTCTGAAGGCGTTGCTGTGGGTCTTCAAAGTTCAGACGGGTCTGATCTGACTGACGCCGCTCGCAACTGCGGGCGAGTTGTGGCATTGAATGAGCAATGCCGCAGTTCAAATATGTCGCCCGTGACGCGAGTGGAAAGTTGGTGGAAGGCACGCTGACTTCCAACGACCGCGCCTCCGCGCTGCAACAAATTGAGGGGGACAAGTTTGTCCCGATCAAGATCGAGCAGCTCGGCCAGGGTCGATCGAGCACCGCGAAAAATCCGGAAAAGTCCGCCCCGGAAAAATCAAGGTCGCCCGCGCATCGTCCGGCCCACGCGTCGGCCATTCAGACGCTCAGCCACAACCACATTTTTCTTTTCACCGAGCAACTCGCGCATCTCCTCGTCTCGGGCATGACGCTCGACGAGGCGCTGGGCGTGCTCGAAAAGCGGTTGAAACATCCGAAGCTGCAAGCCTTGTCGGCGCAGTTGCATCAGGCACTCGTCGATGGGCGCAGCCTTTCGCAGGCGCTTCGCGATTACCCGAAAGTTTTCTCGCCGCTCTACGTGAACATGGTCGCCGCCGGCGAAGCGAGCGGCGCGCTTTCGGAGATTTTGCGCCGGTTGGTCATCCATCTCGGTGACGTGAAAGCGATGCGCGACCGTGTGCAGCAGGCGTTGTATTATCCCGCCGCGCTCCTCGCCGTGGGCGTCGCGATGATCGTGGTGTTCATGGTCTGGCTCGTGCCGATGCTCAAGGATTTCTTCGCCGAATCCGGCGGCACTCTTCCGCTGCCGACGAAAATCCTGCTGGGGGCCAGCCATGCTTTTCTCGCTTATTGGTGGGCTGGGGTGCTCGCGATTTTTGGCGCGTTTTTTCTGTGGAAAGTTTACACGAAAACGACCGACGGCCGCCGGGCGTGGGACCGCTTTCTTCTCCAAGCCCCCGGCTACGGCGGCTTGATCCGCTACACCTTTTACGCGCAGTTCGCGCGCACGCTGGGCACGCTCACCGAGAATGGCGTGACTCTCGTGAAGTCCCTCGAACTGCTCGAGGAAATCTCTGGCAACGAATTTATCCGCGAGCGGATGGTGGAGACGCGCAAGGCGGTGCTCGACGGCGCGGCGCTGTCGAATGCGTTGCGCCCGCAGGGAATTTTTCCCGAGATGTTTTTGGACATGCTGGCAGTGGGTGAGCAGACCGGACGTTTCGCCGACACCGTCAACAACATCGCCAACCTGTATGAGCGCGACCTCGACAAGCAGGTGAAGCTCGTCTCCGCGCTCATCCCGATCGTGCTCATCGTGGTCATCGCCATCCTGGTCGGCATGCTCGTGTTCGGAATTCTGAGCGCGGTGTTCAACCTGACCAAAGGGTTGCGCACGGGGCATTGAGATTGCCGATTGCCAAGGGCAACAAGCCGACCTAAAGACAACGCGCGATGCCGTTCCGTTCCCCCGTCTGGAAAATCGTTTGCCTGTTTTGCTGTGCCGTCCTGTGCCGCGGTTCCCTGCTTTTTGCGCAGGAGTTGAAGACCCAACCCACGCCGTTTACCGCGTGGCTCGACTTTCAAAAACTGGCCGTTCCCGGCGCGGCGCGGCCTCCGTTCCCCATTTGGCTGGAATCGTTTCAGCTTCAGCAGAAAAAAACCTACGACGGCAAAATCAGCAAGACGACCTTCCGCCTGCGCTTCCGCAAACTCGGCGACCTGAACCAGGAAATGCTGCTCCGGATTTTTTTCGACGATCGCGCGAATGCTCATCCCGGCGTCACGGCGTGGACCGAACTCGGCCAGCAACTCTTTGCCTCCAAACCGCTCGGGGCCGGTCTCGGTCTGCCGACTTCGGACTCGCTCCTCGTTCCGATGCGCGGGGTGGATTACATCGACATCGAGACTCCCGGCGACGGCGGGAATGTGACCGGTGCGTTTCTGAGTTCGCTCCAGACGGCGACGGTGAAGCACGCGGTGGATTTCGACGAACCCGCGCCTTTCGCCGATCCATTTCAAAATGAAGCTGCCGCGCAGTTGGGCGAGGACGCGTTTCTTTTTGATCGCGTGAAAGCCACGCTCGCCGCCGAGGCGATGAAGCTCACGCCGGACGAAGAGCCGGCGGTCGCGTTTGACTTCATGCTCGACGCGCAGCCCGACATTGCACTCGTGACTTTTGAAATCCTGAACGCCGACGTGACTGCCCCGCCGGAGATCATTGCCAACGAACACGCGCTCGGCGCGGCGACGCCGATCCTGCCCGACCTCGCCGACCCCGCCTACCGCTCGTCGATTCGGCCGCTCGATCCCGACGTGCGAGTTCGTTACGCGGGTTGGTTGAAGTGCCAGAAGGCAATCCCGACCTCGGCCTTGCGCGCGGGTGAAAACCGCCTCGTCATTCAACTCGACGGACGCTCGGCGGCGGTTGCAATCCGGGCGGTCGAGATGCAACTTAGACGACCCTAAAATCGACCCATGAGAATCTCTCCGAATCGCCAACGCGGCTTCACGCTGCTGGAAATCATGCTCGTGGTCACGATCATCGCCCTGCTCCTCGCGGCGGCGATTTACGGGTTGAAAGGCAACCTCGGTTTTGCCCAGGACACGCGCGTGAATGCCGACATCAAGGCGATCACGGTCGCGCTCAACACCTACTACGGAACCAATGGATTTTACCCGACGAGCGAGCAGGGAGTGAACGCGTTAATCGCGCCGCCGGACAGCGAACCCAAGCCGCGCCAATGGCGTCAATTTTTCAGCAAACAACCCACCGACCCGTGGGGAAATGCTTACATCTACGTCTATCCCGGCAAGCACAACACCGATTCGTTCGACCTTTACTCCGCCGGGCCGGATCGCAAGGCGGACACGGCAGACGACGTGGGCAATTGGGATAAGTAGCGGTGCTCTAATCCGTCTCCGCCAGCAGTTCATCGGCCTGCGTCACGCGCACGACTTCCTCAATCGTCGTCTCGCGCGCTTGACCCGAACCAGCGGGAAGCCGACCCTTCCCGCATGTCCGCAACGATTGAGCAGGTGACTCACGACGCCCTCACGCTTCCTGAATTGGAGCGTGCTCATCTGGCGCAGACTCTTTTGCAAAGTCTGGAGCCAATCGTAGAGGAAGGCGTGGAAGAGGCGTGGGATTTGGAAATCGCCCGACGCTTGGAGCGCGTTCAACAGGGTAGGGCTCAGGGCAGGGCTGCGGACGAGGTGTTCCGCGACATCCGCGCACGGCACAAACCGTGAAGCAGGTTATCATCGACTTCGACGCCGAAAACGAGCTTTCGGATTCAGTTGGTTTTTATGAGGGCAGAGTTTCTGGATTGGGCATGGAATTCGAGCGGACAGCGCGGGAAGCCATTCGGACAATCCAAGCCGCCCCTGATCGCTGCGTGCTCCAAAAGGACGGGACACGGCGATTCGTGCTGGAGCGATTCCCGTTTGTCATTCACTACGTCGATTTGCCGAACATCATCTGGGTTCTCGCGTTCGCACATGCCAGCCGCAAGCCGGGGTATTGGCGGCGGCGACCTTGAACTTGCTGGCGCTAATCCGTCTCCGCCAGCAACTCATCGGCCTGCGTCACGCGCACGACTTCCTCGATCGTCGTCTGGCCTTTGAGCACGCGGCGCCAACCATCGAGCCGCAGGCTGTCCATGCCGTCGAGCACCGCGCGCGCTTTTAGCTCGCTGCCCGTCGCTTTCCGAATAATCAGCCGGCGCAGGTTTTCGTTGATCGCGCACAATTCATAAATTGCGGCGCGTCCGCGGTAGCCGGTCTGCCGGCAACTGTCACAGCCCTTGCCGCGCTTGAAGCGCGAGCCCATCGAAACAGGAAAGCCGATTTCGGTGAGGTAGTCCGGCAGATAATCGACCTCTTCCGCGCAGTCCGCGCAGACCGTGCGGACGAGACGCTGGGCGATGAAGGCGCGCACGGTCGAGGCGAGCAAAAAAGGCTCGATGCCCATGTCGAGCAAGCGCGTGATGCCGGTCACGGCGTCGTTCGTGTGCAGGGTGGAAAAGACCAAGTGGCCGGTCATCGCCGCGCGGATGGCAATTTCCGAAGTCTCGAAATCGCGGATTTCGCCGACCATCACGACGTTCGGGTCCTGGCGCAAAATCGCGCGCAGTCCATTGGCAAAAGTGAGGCCGATGTCGGGCTTCACGTCGATCTGCGACACGCCCGCCAGCCTGTATTCAACGGGTTCCTCGACCGTGATGATGCGTCGCTGCACGGAGTTGATGCTGGAAAGAAACGAGTAGAGCGAAGTCGATTTGCCCGAGCCAGTCGGACCGGTGACGAGGATGATTCCGTTCGGCTGCGCGAGCAGCACGCGAACGAGCGCGGCCTGTTTTTCGCTCAGGTCGAGCCGCTCGAATCCGAACTCCTGCGTTTCATTTCGCGTGAGCAGCCGCAGTGAAATGCTCTCGCCGTTCACGGTCGGGATCGTGGAAACGCGCACGTCGATGCTCGACTCGCCGTGCTGCAAATTGATGCGCCCGTCCTGCGGCAGCCGCTTCTCGGCGATGTCCATGTGCGCCATGACTTTCAGCCGCGAGATGATCGCCGATTGCAGCATCCGCAGTTGCTGCGGCACGGCGACGGCATGCAAAATTCCGTCGATGCGATAGCGGATGCGCAGGTCGTTTTCGAGCGGCTCGACGTGGATGTCGGTCGCGCGCTCGAAGAGGGCCTCGCGGATGATTTGGTTGACGAACTTGACGACGGACGCCTCGGGATCCTCGGCGCTCAAGTCCATCGCCTGCACGCCTTGGTCCATCGACTCGAAGGTGCCCTTCGCCTTCAGGATTTCGTCGAAGGCTTCCGCGCCGACGCCGTACAGAGTTTTCAGGGCGCGCAAAAGTTGCGAGCGCGGGACGAGCAGCCACTCGATTTTTTTGCCGACCAGTTGCTCTGCAAGCCGGCGCGCGACGCCGTTGAAAACATCGTAGGTCGCGAGGCGCACTCGATCTTCGCGTGCTTCGAGCGGCAGGATGTGATGCTTGAAAACAAACTTGCTCGGCAGCAGCGAAAGCGCCTTCCGGTCGATGCGCTCGGCGGCGATAGTTTCGACGGGCGTCTTAAACATCGCGCCGAGCTGCCGGGCAAAACGCGCTTCATCCACCTTGCCGGAGTTCAAAACGTGGACGGTCCACGACTCGCCATTGGCGGGAGTCGAAGCGAGTTTTGCGGCGTCGTCCGGATTTTCGCAGCCGCTGGCGACGAGGAGTTCGACGAGATTGTTGCGCAGCGCGGAACTCATCTGGCGGATCGCAACTGTGGCTTGGGCGCGGCGGGTTTAATGCCGTGGCGGGGAACCCGAATTTGCGTGCCTTGCGGATCGAGCGTCGTTTCCAAATCGGGCGCGATGAACATCCGCTCCTGCTCGCGCTCGCTGTTTTTGAGAACTTCGATCGGGGTGTTGGCCACGACAGGCCGGATCAAAATGATCAACTCGTCTCGCTCAAAAATCTTGCTGCGCGTGCTCAGCAATCCGCCGAGGAGCGGCACGCGGCTGATCCACAGAGGCCCCGACCGGCTCTTCTCGTCGCGCTTTTTGATCAAGCCGCCGAGCACGATCGTCTCGCCGTCAGCGACGGAGACGTTGGTGCGGATGTAGCGCGTGTTGATGCGCGGGATGGCGTTGCCGCCGACGATGTCGTTGGTGCCGCTGAGGTCGTCGATTTTCTGCAAAATATCGAGCGAGACTTCGCGGTCGGAATTAATCAGCGGGACCACCTCGAGCTGGAGCGCGACCTGCCGGAATTCCACGGTGGAACTGACGGCGGCGTTGCCGTTCGCCCCGGTGTTGAGCGAGGTCAGGGACTGGCCGGGCACGGCGATTTCCTCGCCGCTGGCGATGATCGCTTTTTTGTTGTTTTTGGCGAAGACCATCGGGCGCTGCGTGACGCGAAAACGTCCGGTCGATTCGAGTGCCTTCACCGTTCCCGCGAGCGTGCTGGTGGCGACGGCGAATTGCGACAGACCGCCCGTCGCGCCGAGGGCCAGCCCTTTCTGACCGAGCGGAACGAGCGAGGCGAAGTTATCGAGCACGGTCGTCGGCACGGCGGAGGTCGTCGTGGAGCCGGAGCCGCTGATGAGGGAGCCGCCGTAGGAGTTGATGAATTTTACGATGTCGAAGCCGAAGTCCTCCTCCTTGTTCAGGCGCAATTCGCCGATCACGGTGTGCAGCACCACCTGCGGCGCGCGCACATCCATCTTGTCGATAACTTTGAAGACCTTCTGCACCACAGCATCATTCCCGAGGACGATGATCGTGTTGGCGTTGCGGTCGGCGATGATCTTGCTGTTGCCAACGGTGACCGCCTGCGGGGTGGTGTCCACCGAGGGTGTCTGAAGTTCCTCGGAGATCGACAGCGACGTTCCCCCGCCCCCAGCACCTCCACCGCCGCGCCGATTGCCTCCGGTGCCGCCAGTTGCGCCGGTCGTGGCGCCGGTTGCTCCTCCGGTCGCTCCGGTCGTGCGCTGGCCGCCAGGCCCGGTGGCTCCGGCGTCATCCGGTTTCACCCCGGGCTCCGTGATTGCTTTGACCACCACGGGCAGAACGTCACCGGCCAGCACAAATTTCAAAGGGCGAATTTTGGGCTCGGCGAATTGCGTGTCGTCGTCGAATTCCTTCACCAGCTTTTTCACAAACGGCAGATTGTCGGGTCGGGTGACGACGTGGATGCGGTTGGTGCGAATGTCGGCGGTGAGCTTGATCTTTCCCAAAATCAGCGATTCCTCGGAAGGCCCGCCCGCGTTGACTTCCACCGAAGCCGTGCCTCCGCTGGGCGCCGCGCCTCCCGGCTGCCCCGGAATCGGCTGGGCAATCGGCGCGCGGGGAATGACGCCGCCGGGCGTGCCGGAACTGGGCGTGGTGGCAAAAATTTTCTCGAGCTTTTCCAGCACGTCCTTCGCGTCGGCACGTTCGAGCGGGATGAATTCGCTGACGACTTCGGCAGGCCGCACGTCGATGGTTTTGATGATCTGGATGAGCGTGCGGATGACCGCGGTGTTTTCCGTGACGAGGAGCGACTGCGCCTTGGGCAGGGCGATCATCGAGGTGTAACCAGTCGGCGCGGCAGCGACGTAAATGCCGAGGGTCTGTTGCAGTTCCAGCGGGTCGGCATAGTTCAGTTTGAACAAAAAAGACACCACGCGATCACCCTCGGGCAGCAAGTTAGCATCGGAATACACCGGCACGCCCGCGCCGCGCGGGTTGCGTCCGATGCCGGTGACTTTGACGATGTTGCTGTCCTCGGGCACGATCGAGAAGCCGTTGAGGAGCAGGTTGATTTCAATGATTTTGATGGCTTCCTCGCGCGGCACTTGTTGCGAGATGACGATGTTGATCGGCCCTTGCACCGTGTTGTCGAAGACGACTTTTTTGCCCGTGAGCCGCTCGTAAACCGCGAGAATGTCCTTCACGTCGGCGTTCGGATACTGCATCCCCTTTACAAAATCCTGATCCGGCGTGACGGCGCTCGCCACCGGCACAGCGCCTGCAGGTTGGGGCTTGGTCGGGCCGGCGGGAAGCTTGGGCCGGACCGTCTGAGCCCCTGCGGACAGGGCGGCCAGAACGAAAACGAGAAGGCCGAGGGGGCGGGGAAACATCCGCCCTATCTACGCACGGAGCACCGGGAGGTCAACCGGCGTGCGCAGTCAGTGGAGGATGACGGTCGGGGCGGCGCTCGGACTGGATTTGGCGCGCACCGGCGCGACCGTTTTGGTGGCCACGCTGGTTGCGTTGCGCCGTGCGAGCTGGACGAATTGATTGTTCTCGCCGTAGTGCGACCACGGGCCCGGCGGCACTTCGCGGAAATCGACAAACTTCCAATCGGTGACATCCCGGGTGGCGTTGAGGGCGAGGAAATCGCGGACGGCGGGGGAAATGTCCAAGCCGGCGCCCTGGTTGAGGTTGGGCTTTGGCCGTTCGTTGCCAAACACGTACTGCCAGTGATCGGTGCGAAACGGCCCGCAGTCCGACCATTGCGCATAGCACGTCCGGCCCGCGCGATTGCGCACGGCGATCCAGCGGTTCTGGCAGATAGATTTCCCATCGCGCTCGAACTCCTGGCGGAACCACGGAATGACCGTGCGCGCTTCCGCTTTGAAGTGGCCGCCGGACACGTCGTTGTAAGGCAGGGCGATGTAAAATGGATTGAGCTGCGGCGTGAAGCGCGCGGGGATGTAATTGCGGCGCTGGCCGATTTCGGGCGTGTCGAACCCGCCGTAGTTGGCCATCCAATTCGAATCCCACGAGCTGGCGCGATTGGGCACCGGATTGTTCGCCGTCGCCGATTCCCCGACCCAGAAAACAGTGGTGACGATGCCCGTTTTCCATGCGTATTTGCCGGTCGAAATTTGCGCGCCGGTGGTCGGGATGACGACCTGTGGCTCAATTTTCAACAACGCACTTTCACGCAGCTTCTGGGCGTATTTGGCAAAGTCGGCGCTGCTTTGGTACGGCGATTGGGCCGGCGCGGAAATGGCGACGGCCAGACACACGACGGCTATAAAAATGCGGACAGCCAGGGACATGGTCGGCGTGCGGTATAGCCCAAAACCTAAACCCGAGCAAAGCAGTTTTTTCAGGGCTGTCGGGTTCTTGCAGACGGTGAGCATGAGAGGGCGGGAATTGGACGCGACGCGCGACGACTGATTCGCCGGACGACAAAAAAGCAGCAAATATGCCTCACCGTGAAGGTTCCCCGGCCAGTTTCAGCTCAGGATTTTTCCTGTGATTCATCGAGAGGGTGGCCCTGATCGGATTTTTGTTCGAGTCGTCCATTTCCTTTCGGAAAAACGAGACGGCGATTTGATTAACGGACGAATTGACCGGAGGGCTCGCTGCCGTCCGGTGTGAAGGCGAGTCGTCCGTGATGCTCGGCGACGTGCTCGATTTCCGGCGGCTCGGAGCCGAGGAAGCGCGGAACATTTTTCGAAAAACGCGCGGTGTCACCCGAGCACAGCACGCGCAATTTGCCCGAGCCGGCGCTTCGAAACTCGCGGTGTTTTTCCAGCCACGCGGCGAAGCGCGCAGCGACGAAGGGCGCGGGGTCGAGCACGGTCAGAGGGGACGAGGCGCAGCGGACAAACATCTCGCGCAGCAGCGGATAGTGCGTGCAGCCAAGGACGAGCGTGTCGATGTCGCCGAATTGCGCGAGATATTTCTCCACGGCGAGGCGTGCGATTTCGCCCTGCTCCCAGCCTTCCTCGACGAGGGGCGCGAGCAACGGCGCGGCGACTTCGCTCACGCGCACGGAGGGGTCGAGCTTGCGCACCTCAGTGCGGAAAGTGTGTGACGCCACAGTGCGCGTCGTGCCGATAAAACCAATGTGGCCGCGGGTGACGGCGACGGCGTTTTCAGCCGCCGGGATGGTCACGCCGAGCACGCGCCGGTTCGCGTCCGCGTACTTTTTTTGCAAATGGCGCAAGGCCACGCTCGAGACGGTGTGGCAGGCGACCACCACGACGCGGCAGCCTTCGGCGAAAAGCAGTTCCACGCATTGCTCGGCGAAGTCGAGCACGGTCCCCAAGTCGCGTCCGCCATAAGGCGCGCGCGCGCTGTCGCCCAGATAGATGCAGTCGAGCTGCGGCAACACGCGCCGGAGTTCCCGTAGCACGCTGAAGCCACCGTAGCCGCTGTCGAAAACGCCGACGGGCGAAGACGAAAGCGGAGGGTTGGGCGTGGAAGGTTTTGTCATCGCTGCTTCGTCAGGAAATGGGATGGACGAAGGTGAAAGATTGTGCCGGCTCTGAAGGGAACGCTCAACGCTCAACGCTCAACGCTCAACGCTCAACGCTCCGCTTTCGTCTTCGCCCGT
>JANXWU010000307.1 GCA_025350985.1 Spartobacteria bacterium
GTTTTGCCCAAGCCACCGCACGGAAAACCTGACCGGGGCGAACGTCACGCCGCGCCCTTCCGCCACCGGCAGATTCCGTTTGAACCGAGCGCTGAACCACGGAGACTCGACCTTTCCGATGGAACAAATCGCCGAACTCAAGGACACGCAAAGCGAGCCCGATTTCCGCCAGCTCGCCATTGACCGCGTGGGAGTCAAAAACCTGCGTTACCCGATCCAAGTGCTCGACAAAGCGCACTCGGTGCAAAGCACGATCGCGAATGTCTTCCTCACCGTCGATCTGCCGCACCACTACAAAGGCACGCACATGAGCCGGTTCATCGAAGTCCTCAACGAGCACGGCCCGGTGCTGCATGTGGACAAGATCAAAACCATCCTGCGCGACCTCCAACGCAAGCTCGAGTCGGAGAAAGCGCACGTCGAATTCGAGTTCCCGTTTTTCCTGGAAAAAAAAGCGCCGGTCAGCGGAGCCGTCGGGCTGATGGACTACACGGTGCGCTTCGATGCCACGCTCAAGGGCGGCGAAACCGATTTCGTGCTCACCGTCATCGTTCCCGTCACCACGCTCTGCCCTTGCTCGAAGGCGATCAGCGAAAAGGGCGCGCACAATCAGCGCGGCCTCGTCACTTTTTCCATCCGCTTCAAGAAACCCATCTGGATCGAAGACCTCATCCGCCTCGTCGAAAGTTGCGCCAGTTGCGAACTTTTCAGCCTTCTGAAAAGGCCGGACGAAAAGGCGGTGACCGAGCGCGCCTACGCCAAGCCGGTCTTCGTCGAAGACCTCGTGCGCGAAGTCGCCGCCCGTTGCAATCGCGAGCCGAACATCACCTGGTATCGCGTTGAGGCCGAAAATTTCGAGTCCATCCACAACCACAACGCCTACGCGCTCATCGAGAAAAGTTGAGAGTTGAGGGTGGCGAGTGGATGGTTCGGGGCGGCGGAAAACAAGGCGACTGGCCGCCGCTGTTTTTCCTCCACCCATCCGCGTTCCACCTCCTTGCCCTACCGCATTTTAGTCTCGTTGAGCGCCGCGTTCTGGCTCGTGATGACCGGGCTGCTTGTGCAGTTGGAGCTGAATCCGCAGCGCTCGGAAATGCTCTCGGTGCCGCCTGCGTATGTGGTGGGATTGATGTTTCTGCACGGCGAGGAATCGACCCTGCGCGTGTTCGACCGCGACCAGCCCGCCGGCCACCTCACGCTGCATCCCATGGCGATTGCCGGCGAGAAACGCCGCGTGCTCGAGTTTTCCGGCAGCGTCTCCATGAAGCTTACTTCCGCGACCCGACAGCGCTTCGGCTTCAACGGCCGCGTCGAACTCGACCCGGCCTTGCGCCTGCGTCGTTTGCAGTTTGAGCTCAACCTTCGCGAGCCTCCGCTGCGCGCGCAATTCTCGATGGATGACGCGCAACATCTTCGCTACGAGATTAACCAAAGCGGGGAGGTCATTCGCGGCGAACTCAATGGGCTCGCCTCCGCCGAACTTTCCGCCGGCATCGACACTGCCGCCGTGCGAACTTTTCAGGAAAACCTCGCGTCGGTGACGGTGGCGGCACGGCGCACGGAGTTCAAAGTGCGCGACGAGAAAACCAGCGCCTACCTGCTCACCGTGAACTACGGCACGACCGTGCTCGCGGAAGTTTACGTGAACGAACTCGGGCAGATTTTGCTCGCGAAAACGGCGGGTGGTTACAACTTCCGGGCGGACGACGAAGCGCGATGATTCAGACTTTCGAGTTGAGCAAGAATTTCGGGAAGTTGCTGGCCGTGGACCGGCTCGAACTTGAGATCAGGCCGGGCGAGTTTTTTTGTTTCCTCGGCCCGAATGCGGCGGGCAAAACGACGACGATCAAGATGCTGGCCGGGCTCATTCGCCCGTCGTCTGGCCGTTGCATCATCGGCGGGTTCGATGTGCAAAAATTGCCCGAGTCCGCCAAGGCCATCCTCGCCTACGTGCCCGATTTTCCCTTTCTCTACGACAAGCTCACGGCCCGCGAGTTCATGCAATTCGTGGGCGACTTGTTCGATCTCAAGCGCCCGCTGGCGGCGCAGACCACGGGGGAGTTGTTCGAGAAATTCGGCCTCAACCCGTACGCGAATGAGTTGACCGAAAACCTGAGCCACGGCACGCGGCAGCGGCTGGCGCTGGCGTCCGCGCTTTTGCACGAGCCGCAGGTGCTCATCATCGACGAGCCGATGGTCGGCCTCGATCCGATGCACGCGCGCATCGTCAAAGATGAACTGAAAGAGCGCAGCCGGCGCGGCGTCACGGTCTTTCTTTCGACGCACACTTTGAGCGTGGCGGAGGAAATGGCGGACCGGGTGGGGATCATCAACCACGGGCGGCTCGTCGCGCTGGGGACGGTCGAGGAACTGAAACGGCAGGCGCAAGGCGGCGGCTCGCTGGAAAGCGTGTTTCTCGAATTGGTGGAAGAGAGCGACGCAGCGGCAGGTAAATAGAGAGTGCCGCCGACAGCGCGACCCAGGGCGTTGCTCTAGGCTGGCTTGTTTAGGGCCGTTGGCCCTTCCGAATGGGCTTGTCCACCGCCTTCGCCCCTGCTGCACCCGCGCGACATATTTCCCGTCTATCCCACCTCGACCACCGCTTTGATCACGCCAGTTTCCGGCTTGGTGTAGCTCGGAAAAACCTCGGCCAAGGACTCGAACCCCGTCCGATGAGTGACCCACGGCTGCGTGTCGATGCCGCCGTCCTCGATGAGTTTGATGATCCGCGTAAAATCGGACGGATGCGCGTTGCGGCTGGCGAGCAGCGTCAACTCGCGGCGATGCATCACCGGCGCGTGCGGGAACGTCACCTCCGCCTGCGTGATGCCGACGTAAACCAGCCGCCCAGTGAAGCCGCAAAAGTTCAGCGCGTTCGCCATCGATTTGTTCGACCCCGTCGCGTCGATGACCACTTGCGCGAACGCGTGGTCGGTCAGTTTTTTCAACTGCTCCAACTCCGTGCCGTCGGCGAGAATCGTGTCGGGCACGCCCATTTTCTCGCGGACAAAAGCGAGCCGCTGCTCGTTGAGATCCATGACGATCGTGCGCGCGCCGCTCAGTTTTGCAAACTCGACGACGGACAAGCCAATCGGCCCCGCGCCCACGACGAGCACGTTTTCCCCCGCTTGCGGCGCGCCGCGATTGACCGCGTGGCAGCCGATGGCCAGCGTCTCGACGAGCGCGCATTGTTCGAGCGAAAGCTTCGCGGCGACGTGCAGTTTTCGCGCCGGCAGATTGAACCGCTCGCGCATCCCGCCGTCCATCATCACGCCGAGCACCTTCAAGTTTTCGCAACAGTTCCCGTTGCCCTGGCGGCACGGATAACATTGCTGGCAATTGATGTAAGGCTCGACCGCGCAGCGATCGCCCGGCTTCACGTTCGCCACGCCCTCGCCGACCGCCAGCACTTCGACGCCGAGTTCATGACCCGGAATGCGCGGGTAGCTGAAGAAGGGCATCTTGCCGAGAAAGCCGGAAATGTCCGTGCCGCAGATGCCGATGCGATGCACGCGCACGAGCGCTTCGCCGGGTGCGGGTGCGGACGGTTCGGGAAGTTCGAGGGCGACGAAGTGGCCGGGCTTTTCGAGTTGGATGGCTTTCATAGGATTTACGGCAGCATTTCACCGAGCACCATCACGTCGCTGGCGTGAAGGTTGGTGGCGTCGCGCTGTTCGGCGTTGGTGATCGTCACGTTCTTTGGTTTCAAAATGGCGACCTTGTCCGGCGACGTTCCGAGCAGTTCGATGCGGACGGTGTGCTCGGCCGCGGGCAGTTCGTTCGGGTAAATCCACGGGCTGATGCGCCAGCGGCCGGTGACGCAGTAGCTGTCGAACTGCGCCGCTTCCACCGGCGGCAAGTCGTCCACGGTCACGCGAAAATTTCCCGCGTCCGGTCCTTTGAGCGAGTAAAGACCGAACGCGCGGCCTTTGAATTTGAACGTCAGCGCGTCGCCTTTTTTGCCTGCGCTCCACAGCGGCGGCAGCGCGTGGCCGGCGTTTTTCACGGGCAGCGCGTCGGCGGTTAGTTGCTGCCATTCGCCCTCGCGTTTCACGTCGGCGATGGGAACCAGTCGCGCGTTTTCCCAGTTCAGCGCGTCGAGTGGTTCGGGTAAAATGTGCGCGCCGCCGGTGGAGACCAGCTTGATTGGCTCCCACGCACGCTGGATGGCGGCGAGGTAAAGCGGGTGGCCGGTGGCGACGTGCGGATGCACTTTGTCACCGGTGAAAACGATCTTGTCGCCGAGCTTGGCGAGGTCTTCCGGCGTCTTCGGCAGCGGTGCGGTGAAGATGAGTTTGCCATCCTTTTCCAGACGCGCGACTTCGACGCCGAAGTGAATACTTGGAATGCCGTAATGCTCCGCGACGCGCTCCATGTTTTCGGCGGAGACTTGCAATTTCCCCGACTGGATCGTTTTCAAATCCGTCTCGGCCAGGGTGTAAACGAAACAGATGTCCGTCTTCGGATTCGCGCGCCAGGTCTGACGCACGATGCCCTCCATCGCGCGCCGTGTGCGTTCGGGATTGCCGCCGCCGTCGTTCACCGCGAACTCCACAAACAGCAGATCGGGTTTCTGTAACAGCACTTCGCGCCCGACGCGGAACGCTCCGAAGCTCGAGGGCGTGCCGGAAATCGCGGCGTTGATTTCGATCAGGTGCGCCGCCGGATATTGCTCGCGCAGCCAGTCGAGCGAGAGCACACGCCAGCCCGCCGCGGCGGTGATGCTGCCGCCGAGATAAGCGAAGCTCACGTCGCCATCGCCTTTGAGTTTCGCGAAGAGATTGGGAAAACCAGCGCGTGCGTGAACTTCGTCCAGACCGAAGGCGCTCTTCGGCGGGAAAATCTTGGTCGCGGGCGTTTCCTCGGAGGTCGCTGGCGGCGCAGGCTCGACCGCGCGGAGTGGTTGAAAAATTAAAACGCAAAACGCGAGCGCGATGAAATGGCGGGAAGTCATCTTGAAAAGTTGCGCTGGGAAGCTCAAAAAGTCCGCAAGATTTTTGGCGGGATCAGTTGGAAAAACGCGTGTCATTCTGAGCGCAGTGGAGTTCGCACAGCGAACGGAACGGAGTCGAAGAATCTCTTGCACTCCGCTGTGCAGGGGCACGCCGAAAACGGTTCAAGAGATTCTTCGACTCCGCCAAGCCTTCGCTCAGAATGACATGCGATTTTCACACGCCTGACAGTCAATTGTTTTCCGGCAGCCCTTCCTTGTGCCCGAGATTTTTCACCGGCGCGAAAATTTCCCGCACGTCGCGGAGCAACTCTTCGTCGATCGGTTCTGCCGCCCACTTCGCCCAGTTGCGAATGTTGTTCGGGTTGGCACTGCCCGCGACCGTCGTCGTGATGTCGGGATTTGCGATGGAAAATTGCAGCGCGACTTTGGCGATGTCGCTGCCGCGTTGCGCGCAAAGCTCCGCGGCTTGTCGCGCGGCGGCTTTCACGGCTTCCGGTTCCTTCAACCACGCGGGCAGCGGCGCGTTGGTGAGGAGGCGCGCACTGAATGGCCCGGCGTTCATCGCCCCCACGCCCTTGCTTTGCAAATACGGAACCATCTCATCGGCGAAGCGCGTGTTTTGCAGTGTGTATTGGTTGTAGCTGAGCACGCAATCGACGCTGGTCTGCTCGAGCACGAACGGAAAAATCTTCATCGGGTAGCCGGAGAAGCCGATGAATCCTACTTTCCCGGCTTGCTGCGCTTTTCGGAGCGCGGGAATCGTTTCATCGACGATCTGCTGCATCGGCACGAATTCGATGTCGTGGCAGAGCACGATGTCGAGGTGATCCGTCCCGAGCCGGTGCAGCGACACATCCACGCTTTCGGCGACGCGTTTCGCGGAAAAGTCGAAGTGGGTGAGATCGTAGCGGCCGAGTTTGGTGCAAAGTTTGTAGCTGTCCCGCGGCACACCTTTCAACGCCACGCCAAGTAAAACTTCGCTCATCCCGCGTCCATAAAACGGCGACGTGTCGATGAAGTTCATCCCGCAATCGAGCGCGACGCGGACGCTGGCGAGCACTTCGTCGAGTGTGACGTTGCGAAACTCCGCGCCCAGCGACGACGCGCCGAAGCTGAGGATGGGAAGCTGGAGGCCGGTGTTGCCGAGCGTGCGTGTTTCCATAAATTTTGAATTCTGAATTTTGATTTTTGAATGGAAGGCGGCGAATGGCGCGGTCCGACAATTTAAAATTCAAAATTCAACATTTAGAATTATTCAGCCCGTCCGGCAGCCCATCCTGAGCAGCACGTTTGCCCACAGCGATTGGTCGGCGGTCTGCACGGTGAGGACGTGGTCGGGTGACTCGACGGCTTTGTAAAAATCCCACTTGAGGATCGGTTCGAGTTTCAAATTCATGCCGGATTCCGCGAGCACCGCGCGATATTCATCCCACACCGGCGGCTCGCCTTCCTTCGCGTACGAATCGTCAGCCGGGATGCCCATCGTGTTCACGAAATCAATCGGCGCGGCGCTGAGAATCGCACGGAGAACTTGCGCGACGGTGACGACGCCAGGCGTGAGATTAAGACAGACCACTTCCGCGTTCGGCCCTTTTTTCGTCGAAGCCGGATAGTTGCCGTCGGCGATGAGGATCGTTGCGTGATGCCCGGCGCGTGCGAGCACTTCGTTGATCTTCGGATGCGTGAGCTGGTGTTTGAGCATGGCGAAAAGGGGGAACGTTCAGGCCGTGGACTTGCGAAACGCTGTGATCGTCTGCTCCGCTGCCGCTTGCGCATCCGGCAATGGAACGATTTCGCCCGAAAGATAACCGTCGTAACCAATCTCGCGCAGCGCGGCGATGATCGGCGCGATGTCCGTGTGGCCAAGGCCGATTGCGCGGCGATTGCTGTCGGCAAAATGAACGTGCCCGACGAGCGGCCCCGCGGCGCGCAAGGCATCGGGAATCGACGCTTCCTCGATGTTCATGTGAAACAGGTCGCACAGCAGTTTTACGCCGCGTGTTTTTAGTGTGCGCAAAAACTGCGCGGCATCCGGCGTGCGATTGAAAAGGTTCGTCTCGTAGCGATTCAGCGGCTCGTAGATCAGCATCTGTCCATGCTTCGTCGCGTGCTCGCCTAGGTCTTCGAGCGCTTCGCCCAGCCACGCGAGCGCCTGTTCGCGCGTGATCTCGTTTTCCCATCGCCCCTGCATCGAACCGATGATCGCCGGTGCGTCGAAGCTGGCGGCGACGTCGATGATCGCGCGGATGAACTCGCGCGCGCGCTCGCGAATCGCCGCGTCGGGATGCGTGAGCGTCCACTTGTGAATGACCCAACCGCCGCCCGTGCCGAT
>JANXWU010000311.1 GCA_025350985.1 Spartobacteria bacterium
GGACGCGCCGCGATTGGCGATGCCGTAGTTGAATTTGTCGATCGACTGCGTCTCGTGCAGGCCGGTGAGGCGCAGATGGTTGTCGGGTCCGTAAACGGCGATGTGCTCGTTTTTGTATTTGTCGAAAGCAGCCATCAGCGCTTCGAAGTAAGGCTTGCCGCCGACTTCACGCATGTGCTCGGTCGAGAAGTTTGTGTGCATGCCGGAGCCGTTCCAATCCACATCGATGCCAAGCGGCTTGCAGTGCCAGTTGATCTCGACCTGGTATTTTTCGCAAAGGCGCGCCATGAGATACCGGGCCATCCACATCTGGTCGGCGGCGGTCTTGGAGCCTTTGCCGAAAATTTGGAATTCCCACTGTCCCTTGGCCACTTCGGCGTTGATGCCTTCGTGATTGATGCCCGCGTCGAGACAGAGGTCGAGATGGGTGTCCACGATCTCACGCGCGATGTCGCCGACGTTTTCGTATCCGACGCCGGTGTAATATTTGCCCTGTGGAGGCGGGAATCCGCCGCCTTTTGGAAAGCCAAGGGGCGCGCCGTCTTTCCACAAAAAATATTCCTGCTCGAAGCCGAACCAGGTTCCCGAATCGTCCACGATCGTCGCGCGGGCATTCGTCGGGTGCGGGGTTTTGCCGTCCGGCATCATGACTTCGCACATGACGAGCGCGCCATTGGTCTTGGTGCTGTCGGGATAAACAGCGACCGGCTTGAGCATGCAATCCGAGTTGTGACCTTCCGCCTGTCGGGTGGAGCTGCCGTCGAAACCCCACATTGGGAGTTCGTCGAGTTCGGGGAATTTTTTGAACTCCTTGACTTGGGTTTTGCCGCGGAGATTGGCGACGGGATCGTAGCCGTCGAGCCAGATGTATTCTAATTTATACTTCGCCATTTGAGTGGATTGGTTGTGTCTGTTTTTGTGCAGCGCGCCTGTTTTTGACGGCTGAGTTGTTCATTTGTGGGCGTTTGTTGCCCAATTTTGGACGCATGTCAACTTTAGCAAGACGGATGCCAAAAATGAGAATCAAATACCGTGCCACGCCTGCGAGGGGCCGTTTTGTGAAACGCGGATCGTTCGAAAGCGCGTGCCATTTAGAGCGGAGTGAGTTTGACCAAACGAATGGAACGCAGTCGCAGAGACTCATGCGTCTCTGGAAATAACACCTCGAGAATAGGCATGAGATTCTTGGATTTCGCACAGAATGACACGCGGTTGAGGGCGCTTGGCACCGCGATTCGCGTCACCCATTTGCCCGCTCCGGAAATCAGCGGATGTTCCCCGCGCATGCATCAAGTGAAGGACACGCTGCGGGCGACGGTGCGCATCAGCTATGACGGGACGGTGCACAAAACTTTTCGCGGTCCAAAAGCACTCGATCGATTTAACAATGAGGTGCGCGTGTTGCGACATCTGGAGGCGCGCGGGTGTCCATTTGTGCCCCGCCTGATCGAAGCGCACGCCGCTGAACTCCGCATTGTCACGACCAACTGCGGCAGCCGCGTCGAGCACTTGGATGAAAATCGGACGCGTGAACTTTTCGCCGAACTCGAGCCGTACGGCGTCCGCCACGACGACCCCGACCGGCGCAACGTGACCTATCGGCAGGCCGACGGGCGGTTTTGCCTGATCGACTTTGAGTTCGCCGAAATCCTGCCGGACTTTGCCTAACCAGCGATGGATTCTTCAAAAAAAGTGCTGCCCGTGACGAGCCTGCGCTGGTTTGGCGAAACTCATCGCGGCAAAGTGCGCGCGAATAACGAGGACTCGTTTCTCGCGCTGCAATTCGACGCGCAGGAGGTGCATCATCTTGGAAAAATCGGGCAGTCGGCGGCGGCGGCGAGCGATTTTGTTTTCGCCGTGAGTGACGGGATGGGCGGGGCGATGGCGGGCGAGTTTGCCAGCCGCATCACGGTCGAAAAAATCACGCGTCTGCTCCCGCGCGCGTTCAAGCAATCGGCCAGCGGTTTGTCCGCTGGTTACGACGATGTGCTGGTGGAATTGTTCGAGCAAATCCACCGCGCGCTGCATTTTCTTGGCGGCAGTTACGAGGAGTGTTCCGGCATGGGCGCGACGCTGAGCCTGTGCTGGTTCACGCCGGGCTGGATGTATTTTGCGCACATCGGCGACAGCCGCATTTACTACCTCGCTGCCGGCGCGAGCGGCATCCGGCAGGTCAGCCACGACGACACGCATGTCGGCTGGCTTTTTCGGCAGGGCAAACTCAGCGAACGCGAGGCGCGCAACCATCCCCGGCGCACCGTGCTCCAGCGCGCGCTGGGGGCGGGCAATCAGTTCGTCAGCCCGCAGCTTGGCGCGGTGGCGTGCGAGCCGGGGGACACGTTTTTGCTCTGCACCGACGGCTTGGTGGATGGCTTTTTCGATCACCAACTGGCCGAGATTTTGCACGGCGGAAAAACCCCCGGCATCGACGCGAACTCCGCGCATAGACTGGTCACCGCCGCGGTGGAAAATGCCGGGCGCGATAACACGACGGCCTTGGTCATCGAGGCGCTTTGAAGATCGCGCGGGGCGGACCCGGCTCGGGCCGCGAAGTTTTCTCCAAGCGCAATCCGCGACTTCGCGCGATGTAGATTTGTAATCGACCCTCATGGCACTCGACTGGATCAAACGCGCCTTCCAACACTTGAGCAGCGTCGTCTGGCTTTTGATCGGCACGGCGCGCGAAGCCGGCGATCACATGGCGCGCGGACGGCTGCCGTTTCGCGCCTCGGTTTTTTTCGAGCAAACCGATCGCGCGGGCGTCGGCTCCATCCCGTTGATCGTGATGGTTTCGTGGTTTCTCGGCCTGACGATGGCGCTGCTCACCGGCTACGAACTGCGGCCGTACGGACAGGAGCGGCTCGTGCCGGGTCTGGTCGCCGTTGGTTTCACGCGCGAGTTGGGGCCGTTGATGACCGGCATCATGCTCGCCGCGCGCATCGGCGCGGCCTTCACCGCGGAACTGGGCACGATGGTCATCGGCGAGGAGGTCGAGGCGATCGAAGCGATGGGCGTGGGCGCGCTGCGCTTTCTCGTCGCGCCGCGGTTGCTCGCCGTTTTTTTGCTCACACCCTGCCTCGTCGTCGTCTCGGACGTCGCGGCCTTGTGCGGCGGCGCGCTCATTTCCAAAATGCAACTCGGCATGTCGTTCCGCTATTTCGGCCACACCGCGCTCGATAGCCTGTTCGTCCACGACATTCTCGACGGCGTCCTGAAGAGCTTCCTGTTCGGCCTGCTCATCGGGCTGATTGCCTGTTATAAAGGGCTTACCATTCGTGGCGGCGCGGCGGGCGTCGGCGAGGCGACCACGACCAGCGTGGTCACCGCCATCGCTGCGGTTATCGCCTTCGATTCGCTCTTTAACCTCATTCGCTTCTGATGCACCCGGTCATGGAGATGCGAGACGTCGAATTTGCCTTCGACCAGAAAAAAATACTCGACGGCGTGAGCCTGCGCGCGGAGCAGGGCGACCGGCTCGTCGTTCTGGGCACCAGCGGCTCGGGCAAGAGCACCATCCTCCGCCAAATCCTCGGCATCCTGCATCCGCAGCGGGGCAGCGTCTTTTTCCAAGGGCAGGAAGTCGCGAAACTGGAGCGCCGCCAGTTGAGTCAAATGCGCGGGCGCATCGGCATGGTTTTTCAATACGCCGCGCTCGTCAGCTCGCTGAACGTCCGCGACAACCTCGCCCTGCCGCTCGAGGAGCTCACCGACAAACCGGCGGACGAAATCGAAAAGATCGTCGATGAAAAACTCGCGCTGGTCGAGTTGACCGAGGCGAAAATGAAGATGCCCGCCGAGTTGAGCGGCGGCATGAAAAAGCGCGTCGGCATCGCCCGCGCGCTCGTCCACGAACCGGAGTTGATCCTGTTCGACGAACCGTCCGCCGGCCTGGACCCCGTCACCGCCGTCGTGATCGACGACCTTATCCTCGACCTGAGCGCGAAGACAAATGTCACCGCGGTAATCGTCACGCACCTGATGCAAAGTGCGCTGAAAATCGCGACGCAAATGGCGATGTTGAACGAAGGAAAAATCGTGGCCGAGGGCACGCCCGACGAAATGCGCGCGTCGTCCAACGAAATCGTGCAGGATTTCCTGGCCGCGGCAGGCGAGAAGTCCTGAGCTCCGGAAAATTTCCAAAAAAAATGCTGAACCGGCTCTGGGACGATTGGCCGTAAACCGTGTCTCGTCCCTAACAAACCGGTTTGCCGCGGCATCATGAGGGAGTATTTGTTTCAACCCCCATGATCGCCCGCCGCCTTGCCATTCCCTCTCTCGTCATTTCGTCGTTCGTTTGCGGGTTCACCGGGTTGACCGCTCGTGCGGACACGAAAACGATTTCCTTCAACCGCGACATTCGCCCGATTTTTTCCGACACCTGTTTTCAGTGCCACGGGCCCGACGAGGCGAAGCGTAAAAGCGGCGTGCGTTTCGATCAGCGCGAGAGCGCGGTGGCAAAGGCGAAGTCGGGTGACCTGCCGATCGTGCCGGGAAAACCCGAGGAGAGCGAGGTGATGAAACGGCTCACCAGCACCGATCCCGAAGAACTCATGCCGCCGGACAAGCTTCACAAAAAGCTGACGCCGCAGCAGATCGAGACCGTGCGCAAATGGATCGCCGAGGGCGCGGAATATCAGGGCCATTGGGCCTTCATCAAGCCCGCGCGCCCGGCGGTACCGGCGATCACTGGCGCGGTGCATATCCAGAACCCGATCGACAATTTCATCCTCGCCCGGCTCGCTGCCGAGAGGCTGCCGCAAGCACCGGAAGCTGACCGCGCGACCCTGATTCGCCGCGTCTCACTCGATCTCAACGGCATCCCGCCGACGCCCGCCGAGGTCGATGCCTTTCTCGCGGACAAGACGCCGGACGCCTACGGAAAAATTGTCGATCGGTTGCTCGCGTCGCCGCGTTACGGCGAACGGATGGCGGCGCAGTGGCTCGATTTCGCGCGTTACGCGGACAGCAATGGATTCCAGTCCGACTCGTCGCGGCAGATGTGGCACTGGCGCGATTGGGTGCTCGGCGCGTTCAACAAAAACATGCCGTTCGATCAATTTACGGTCGAGCAACTCGCCGGCGATTTGCTCGCGGATTCGGAGAAATCTGGCAGCCCGGAAGCGAGGAAAAATCCTGTCGTGGCTTCCTGGGTTTCGGATTCAAAAACCAATCAAATCGTGGCGACCGGTTTCAATCGCAACACGCGCATCAATGGGGAAGGCGGGCGCATCGTCGAGGAATGGTTTGCCGAAACCGTGATCGACCGCGTGGAGACCACGGGCCAGACGTGGCTCGCACTGACGGTCGGCTGCGCGCGGTGCCACGACCACAAGT